>JAFGDW010000091.1 GCA_016931935.1 Candidatus Zhuqueibacterota bacterium
GGCTGTATCAAAAGTCTTGTCAAGCTTCATCCTGAGCGTAGTCGAAGGATGATAAATTACGATAAAACAAAATGCTTCGACTTCGCTCAACATGAAGAAATTATACGAATTTTGACTTTTGATACAGCCCCTTAGTCAATCAGAAATTCTGTTGAATATATTGTGCCTACGATTTGATACACACTCATATCATTCTGTCATTTTCTCAAATAGATGATGAATTTTAAAATGTATAACTACATCCAAAAAATGGTACTAATCCAAATAATACTTGTGGCTTTCGTTCCGGAATGCCATTCCCGTCGTAACCATAGCTGTAGGCAAATACATTTTGCCGGTTAAAAATATTGATGAGTTTCACAAAAAGTTCAAGTTCACCCGCAAATAGAGAAAATGATTTTTCGAGCTGCAAATCAGTCCGGTGGTAGGCTGGAAAATAATCGCTATTATACATGTTAAATTCCCAACGTCGAAAGTTGCCGTAATTTACCAGCGAGTAGGGGATGTAGGCATATCCGCTGCTGTAATAATGATGAAGCATCAGTTTAATATCCTTCCACAAAGGCAATGTTACGTTCGCGTATACGTTATGCCGTTGATCGTTGTAACGCGGGAAAGATATGTTGGTCAATGTGTTCTGTTCGTTCGCCTGTTGGTAGGTATACGCGCATTGGAACGAAAATTTCGAGCTGCGATAACAAGAGCTAAGCCGAACCGATTTTACCTCGCCGGTACGATTATTCGTGTGTTCCATGCAGACAAGGCTGCCGTCGCTTAATCGGCTGATCGGAAT
Organism: Candidatus Zhuqueibacterota bacterium; assembly: GCA_016931935.1. GTDB lineage: Bacteria > Zhuqueibacterota > Zhuqueibacteria > Thermofontimicrobiales > Thiofontviventaceae > Thiofontivivens. Next base: position 794 of record JAFGDW010000091.1, read on the forward strand.
GAGTTGTCTTAGTTGTTTGTAAATAATATCAACATTCGCCGATAAATTAGGAGTTAATTCAGCCTCCAACGAAGCAATATAGTGAATTGCATTTTGATTTTTCGTATTGTGCGACATGTTCTCGAAATACTTAATCTGCTGAATGGATGGTGTCTGAGTGTAAAGCCCACTTGCGAGATTCAACGTGAGATTCTCGTTCAAAATTATCCGGCAGCGAATACGTGGATTAAACGAAAATTCCTGATTCAAATTAAAAAAATCAAACCGGCCGCCGAAATTCAAAAATACACGCTGCCTGATAGCGTAACGATTCAAAACGTACATTCCCCAACACAACGTCGACACACGATTGCGGATGGTGTCGGCAACCATTGTATCAAATCCCTGCATCGGGTGCTGCCAATCAAATGAGCCCCACAAATATTGCTGCTTCAGATTTGTATTCCAATACATTGGACTAAACAGCGTTCGATTGTTTATGAGTTGAAGTCCATTGAAGGTAAACCCGAATTCCTGTCGGGACGATTTATTCCCGGGCGATGCCAGTTTTATCGTCCCATGAATAGATTTTTCATTAAACGTATTGTCGTAGTTCTCATTGACGTCGATTTCAGAAACATAGCGAGGTTCCTCAACAAAAGCGGATGACACATGCGCTTGCGATTTCGACCAATCATGGAGCTGATTATCCTGATAGACAACCTGCACATCCAACGAATTTAGTTGCAAATCCCAGTGCGATTTCAAGGACACGATCTGGGTGTCGTATTCATTGCTGTCCTCACGATATTCATGAGTCGAATTCAAAGCGTGTATAGATTCATCGTAGATAGAAAATAATTGCCAGTCCTTATAAAATCGTTTTGTCGGAGCATACTCGCACTTGTCATTCGAACGAAGATAAAATAATTCCGTATGGAAGGTCGGTGTAAATTCATAACGTAGTTTGCTTTGCACATCGATAAAACGCGGCGTTAATTTTCGATCGTTTTTCAGGATAGATGCCAGATGTCTATCGTTATAATTTTTTGCGTGCAGCATGAAGACCAAGCGTTGATTATTCTTATGGGAAAGAAAAATCTCCTGTCCGCTAAAATTATATTCAACTTTGCCGGTTTGTGAATGGAGTGAATTATCCTGATAATTCATGGAAAGCATCGAGTTGTAGGCATCCCAATAGTTGACATCGAAGCCGCCGCACACGTAATCTGCATTGTCCAACATCTCATAGCTGTACATTGATGCGTGCGTGCCGGGCACGAGTTTAGTATGGAATGCTTCATAAAACCGGATGCCATCAACCATTATTAAATCGTCTCGGAACTGGCCGCGTTGAATTTGCTTTTGCTCAACAGTTTCAATCGGGAGAAGCATTTCAATCGCATTGTAGTCGATGATAGCTCCCTTTTTCGGATCATCAGGATCTTCGACATAACGCGTTGCTGTATCAATTTGCGGCAACGATTTCACCGGCGCGGAAATTCCGGAGGCCATGCCGCGTAATCCTATATTTTGTTCGTTGCGCTGGATTTCATTAGCTACACGAAATTCAATATCCTGAATTGCGGTTGCTTCGGTTGTTACCGGCTGCAACGGTATGACAATCGGATTCATGGAAACATCAATATCATCGCTATTTTGATACAGCATAATATGCCGGGTCTGGTACCCCATGTAGCTGATGGTAAGCTGTTGCACTTCAACAGGGATGGTGAGTTTGAACTTGCCTGCATTATTGGTGGTAGTGCCCAGTGTTGTCCCTTCCACATATACATTGGCATGTGCGAGTTTATGAATCGTAATTGCGTCGAAAACTTCACCGATGACGGTGCGGCGATTGTTTTTGTAGAGCAAAAAGACCTGGGAATTCACCTGTTTGTATTGAATATTGAATGGCGTCAAGAGTGAATCCAGGCAGGTGGACACCGGTTGATTGGTGAAATGAAACGATACGATTTTCTGATCTACCAGCACATCATCATAGATAAAAAATATATGGGCGTGTGTTGTAAGTAAATCCAGCGCATCCCGAAGCTGAATGCGCGTTCGTTGTAGCGTCAATGTTTGAGAATATGAAGAATGAGTGAAACAAGATAGAATGAAAAACCAGAGAATAAATAATCGCCGTATTGATTTGAGCAAATTAGTCATGGTGGTTGGTTTTTGATTTTAGGATAAAAGTTTTTGATTGTTTTTCATATTCAATATTTAGTGTGGTACAAATCGATGAAATTGCCTGATCCGCGGACAATTTATAAAATGTGGCGGTGAGGGTTCGCTTTGCCAACTCGGGCTCAGAAATTTTAATAGTGATATTATAGAATCGTTCCAGCGACCGGGCAACATTCGCCAATAGTGTTTGTTTGAAAATCAACGTCCCGCTCCGCCAGGCTAACAAGCGGCTACTGTCTGTATCGGACGCAAAGGTCGACACTCTTCCAGCCTTAATTTCACAAAATTGATCTTTTTCCAAAAAGATCGGAAGCGTGTCTTTCTCCGCAATCTCCACACGAACTTTGCCCTCAGTTACGAACACGTTTGTTCGTTCATCACGCGCACACACATTAAATTTTGTACCGACAACGGTTATACTGGCATTTTCCGTATTTATGATGAAGGGAAATTTCGCTTTTCTCACTTCGAAATAGACCTCGCCGGACAGGTACAACTGACGATGCTCTAACGCGAACGATTTCCTGAATTTTATTGCGCTGCCGCAGTTCAGTTCAATCATTGATCCATCTGCAAGGTTGTAATGCTTTTGTTCACCGTGTTTAGCAACCACGGACACGTATGGATTAAAGTACGTGCGAATTGCACCATAGCCAAGTATGAACAGGAACAAAATTGCCACGGCGTATCCAAGACGTTTTTGCAGCCCACGTTCGATGTGCAACTGCCACCATCCATTGAAATGCCCGCGTTTCTCTGGTGCTGGTGCGAGAAATGTCTTTTGGGCAATTTCATTCCATATCGCATCTTTATCCGGCATAAATGGTTTGGGCAGCCTTTTCGAAAGCTGTAAGGTTTGTTTGATACGGTCCACTTGCAGATGGCGTTTAGAATCTGCAGCCAGCCAATCGTCGAGCTCCTTTTGCTCGTCTGGTGATAAGGAATCTTGAAGTTTCTTGTATATTAAATCGCTATATTTTTTATTCAGACGCATGGACAATCCCTATTTTTAATGTCCGTACTAATTACGTTTAAATGAAAAGCTCATCGTACCTGTCATATAAAATATTTCTGGAGAATATATATTGCCTTTTTCATGCGTTTCTCGACGGTTTTTTTCGATACATTACACATGTCAGCAATTTCAATGTAGGTGTATTGCCTGAGATGGTGCAGCACAAACACTGTCCGTAATTTCTCAGGTAATTTCTCAATGGCGATTTCCAATTGCGTTTGTAATTCAATATTGATCGGATCCAACTCCTGCGCAGATTGCTGTTCTTCCTGTTGGTGTTGAATGCGGATTTTTTGTTTGCGATGAGAATCAATAATGAGATTATTGGCAATCCGATACAGGTACGATTTGATATTTTTCTGTGTGTTAAGTTGCTCGCGGAAATTCCATAAGCGGACAAAAACCTCCTGCACAAATTCAGTTGCCAGGCTCTCCGATAGTGTTCGGCTCCACAGGAAATGGTACAACGGCTGCCAGTAACGTTCGTACAGTTCTCTGAAGGCAGTGTGATCTGAGTTTTTGATTAGTTGAGAGAGTTCTGTGTCAGATTTTATTTGCATCACATGTTTGGAAAATGTGTATTGACGTTACTGGTGACAGACTGATTGTTGAAAGAGCGCACAGCAACCAGCCGTCAGCGTTCAGAAAAAGCGAGGATCCAATACTATTTAGGAAAATTTGGAGTGCAATGCCTACCCAGTTACCTTGACATTAACTGAATTAAGGATAACCGACTGGGCCTTTATGCATTGTCTAAACATCTATACTACAGCGATACTTGTCTCGTTTAATTAGTATAATTTTAATAAGGTAAACAGACGATGAAGGCGCTGCACTCCACTTTCTGAGAATTAAATATAATCGTTTAATATTATTTATTTGACAATCATCATCATGCTCTCATTAAAACTGTTCGGCCAACCGTTCCAATGCATCACTGGTCAACCGTTGTATAGTGCTGCCGGTCAATGGAATGGCGCCCATCGACCGATAAAATTCCAGCGCATCGGTATTCCAATCCAGTGTCAGCCATTCGAAGCGGCCGCAGTTGCGCTCGACCGCTAATTTCGCCAGGTAGGTAAGTAGTGTCTTGCCTATCCATTTCCCGCGGAATTCCGGTGTGACGAACAGGTCTTCCAGGTAAATTCCCGGTTGTCCTTGAAAGGTGGAGTAGTTATGAAAAAAAATAGCAAATCCAGCGGGTTTGTGTTTGTAATCAGCAATAATGACCTCAGCGTATTGCCGATCTCCGAACAAGGTTTCGTGGAGCATCTGTTCATTCGTGACAACCTGTTTTGATTTATTTACATAATCGGCTAATCCGCGAATAAATTGCAGTATAAGGGGAACATCGTTTTTTGTCGCCTGACGTAGAGTAATTCCGGGTATTTTCGTTTCTATTGTCACAGTAGATCCTTAAGAATGATCGGGAGTCATATGAATATGAAAAAGGTTTTCGGATCAAATACTTTACAAATCAATCTGAAAACCTTGATAATTTTAATTACGTGATTCAAATATAGCAGCATCGGTGATATTAAATTCGTCAATTCACTGATTGGAAATTATTGTCACCGACTCTTTGAAGGATAGAGTATATAAACGTTATGTTTAAATTGATAGTCGATATTCAATGATATACAAATGGCTTTTATTGCATCCTCAAGAGACAATCCATCAAACGTTGCAGTTAATGAACGATTATATAGTTGACGATCCGACAATCTGATAGTGGTATCATAGTAACGCTCCAACTCGGCAGCCACTTCCTTGAGTGATGTATTCTCGAATACAATTTTTCCCTGCATCCAGCCTAAAACAGCAAAATCTGTTACTTCTTCCGGAGCAGTTGGCGCATGTTTCAGGCTAACATGGCTTTGTTGTCCCCGGATCAAAACGACTTTGGGTTCCTGCGCGGTTTTTGCTTTCAATTCAACCGTTCCAGTTTTCACCAATATGCGTGTTTCCTCATTCCGTGACCATACGTTGAACGCGGTTCCGACAACTGTGATCGATGCATTTTGGGTTTCGATTACAAAAGTACGACCATCTGTAACAATATCAAAAAAAGCTTCTCCATCAAGATAAACTTTACGTTCGTTGTCAGAGAAATTTCGTTTGAATTTTATCATGCTGCCACTATTTAAAAATACAGTTGATCCATCGGAAAATGAAAATTCGCTACGTTGTGCATTAGCCAAGGTGATTTTTTCCATTGATAGTGTTTGCAAAAAGTACCAGCTACCGATCCCAACGAAAAGCACTATAATCGTAAAGCCGATAGCAAGCCGATATGATGGCTGATATCCAAAAAATGCCTTCATTTTTCCAAGAATTGATTGCTTTCCGGCTGCAGTGTTGTGCTGAAGAATATAATCCTTCATCCGGCGCCATTGATCATCAATATTCGGAATGGGGGGAGCAGGAAGTTTTTTACTTTCATCCCAAATTTGTGAAATTAGCTGTTCCTGGCGATGATGTTCATCGCTGGCAGCTAACCACTGTTCGAGTTTCTGCTTTTTTTTAGGCAGAAGGCCGGTTATTAATTTTCGGCGAATCATTGCGATGTGTTTTTTATTTTGCATTGTTATTAAAAATGTTAAGGGCTCCGTAACTGCTCATATATCACATTAATGCGAGTAGTTTCTAAACATCCGTAAGTGGAAAAATATTTTTCTGGGTATGTCTGTTCTTATTACGTACACAACATATAAAAAAGAGAACCCATAAAATAATTATCCTGAAAGTTCTTTACGAAGTATTTTCAACGCTTTGTTGATTCTATTTTGAACGGTTTTGGTCGAGACAGAATACATATCAGCAATCTCTTTATAGGTGTAATCTTGAACACGGCTGAGCAAAAATACCGAGCGATATTTCTCGGGAAGCTCCTGGAGTGCCTGGTTAAGTTTGATCAGGAATTCGGCATTCTCATCTTCGGCAATTTTAAATTTTTCTCTTTCAGAATCCACATATTTAGTGTGTACTTTTTGTTTCCGCGAATGATCAATAATTATGTTATGGGCAATCCTGTATAAATATGATTTGATAGATTTATTGCTATTGAGTCGGTTGCGCGTATCCCAAACGCGCGTGAAAATTTCCTGAACAATTTCTTTGGATGCTTCAGACGAGTTTGTCCGACTCCATGCAAAAAAATATAATGGTTTGTAGTAACGGTAGTACAATGTTTCAAACGCGTCGACGTTCGAATCTTTTATCGCTTTTATTAATTGAATATCGGAAAAATCTGGCATATCATTTTCAAGGTGAATTCAAATAAACAAACGTGCAAAATTTTATTATTGCTTAAATTAAACAAAAAAGACAAAGAATTCAATAGAAAAGTATTGAGAATTTTACGTATTCAGTTAACTCAGCAAATAGAATCATCGTTCCGTATCGACAGGCTCCGGAACTATTTAATTTCATAACCTTTGCTGATTAAACTGGCTATCCGAACAATTGTTGATCTACACGAGAGTGTGGTAAAATTTCGGTAGGGACTAAAAATGGGCAGGATGGCTGTTCCATTGCATTTACGTGTGCGACACACTACTTAATATAATGTTTTAATGAATCACAGATTCCATAAAATTCTCATTGCTTAAAATCGTTTGAAGTGCGTCGCACGTAGTTAACTAACCGTAGATATATTCTGCTAATACATGCAAAACTATTGTTTTGTCGCCACTTGAATTGTACCGTTCAATTTTACAAGTTGGCCATTTTGGAGGCCGCTTTCGATCGCTTTGGTGTATTGACGTTGCGCGTCAGCAATCGGCATTGAGCCTTGAATTGTTTTATCAAGATTTCCATCAGCTTCCTGATCCAAAAAAATTGAAATTACCGGAATAACCGGGCGAGCATCCGTTATTTTAAATTGATTAAATATTTTTCCATCGGTTGGTCGAAATGTCCTGATTTCATACTGTTGCTTATCATCTCGTGCCACGTAATGATCAATGGTTGGATTCCGAACGACCAACAAATTATGTTCAGAAACGCTATTCAATCCATGATTGTAAATCTGTTGCGTTTCATCCAAACTAAATTTACCATACAAAATGCGATCAATGATGCGATCCTGATCGTAATCAGCGGCCATTACGCTATCGCCAATAAGTTCGTTCATGGATTTCGATTTTTCTGTAGACGTAATTGATCGTATCCGGAAAGGTTGGTCCTTATAATTGAAGCTATATTGTGTTACGGTGAGCATAGGCTTTTGATGTGAACAACCAACCAGGATAAGAAGCCCCAGGGAACAGATGCATATATTCCGCGAAATATACATATTAATTATATTCATGGAAACACCTCCTGAAAATGTGAAATCTGTCGGATCAAAATATTTTTTTGATGACTTTATTGTTTTGGTACCCGATACTTTCATTATTACCCAATACTTTACGTATTGATAAAATTCTCTTATTGTATTGAACGTTAAATCGTTTATTTTTCCTGGAAATCATAAACAGATTTACAAACAATTTCAAAAATCTCAGTTTCTATCTATATTACGTTTAACGACATTATTTTGCCAATTAAATTTTATATTCTGACTTTTATTGCTGAAATAAACGGACCACCCATAGTTGCCTTCATCAGAATAATTGATTGTCGTACTGTTGTATAAAGCGTACTCAAAAATTTGAATAATATTCCATCGAAGGAGTTGTGGTAAATTAATAAGATAACGGCTCATCTTTCATGTTCAGCGACTAGCTTTTTAAATTCAATCACTATCAAATAGGTAGCCATAAATTTTTTTTTGATTATCGGTCCACGCTTGAATCTGTCCTTTTCAAAATGACATATTCAGATATCGTGTGTGGTAAGAATAATTTAGGATGCAAAAAATGGAAAATCGATCTTGAGGTAAACGAACGGAGGAAATTTCAGCGCGATAAAATTATATATATGCCAGATTTACCATTCTATCAGGATGATGCTCTATTTATGTAATTAAAATGTGATTTTATTTAATATTTTTGGCTATGTTCTAATTAAAGGATGACGTTGCCTGAGCTTGCCGTTTCGCACCGGCGTATCGCCGCTGTTCGCGGCACGAACGGTGTCGAAGACAACATACAAGCTATATCGTGCACTTGTCGATCCGTCACTGCGGACTTAGCCGACGGATAGTTTTAGTACAATAAGTGTCTTAGATCGACCATAACTTAGAACAAAGCCATATTTTTCAATGCCACGAATTACACACTGATCATAATTTGTGGTAAATCATGTTTGACCGTGGGCTAATAATTTTCTATCCTATTCTTTTAATTCGTCAATTGCAGATATCGCCTTCTCATAACATTCGGGACACATCCCATGCGTAAAACTGGCATCTGAATGATCCCGGACATATACTTCAACTTGCTGCCAGTAACCTTTGTCATCGCGAATTTTTTTACATGACGCACAAATCGGCAGAATACCTTTTAGGGTTTTAATTTCCTTATTGGCCCTTTCGAGTCGTTCGGCACGCTCTTCCGCCAGTTCGTATAAACGGGCGTTTTCGATTACCAGTGCATCAAACTGTTCGCCGGAAATTGTTTCTTTATCGACAAGTTCATATTGGGATTCTGCTGTTTTACTATTGGGGGCAAATGTTTTACTATGAAGTTTCAGTGATTTATTATGTTTATCAGCTATGTAGTACAGACACAAGTTTAGTGGACAAGCAAGAAACGGATTGTCGGAAATTTCATGTAATTCACGATAGGCATCTATTCCGTACAAATTGTGCCAAATGTAGTTTTGTCCGATCTCTGCAGGTTCAATCTCCAATTTTTCAGCAAAACCGTTTGTTACAAACAATTCTGTCAGTCTGGCAAGGTCATCAATATTACCATGCTCATCAAAATCAAAGCCATGCTCATTCAGATAATTAATAATTTCTTTGCCAACATCTTTTAAAATCGAACCTTGCGCAAAGGTATTGTATTTTGATAAAATTTTGCCAAACGATACTAATAACGCTTCATACAGTGTTTTTTCAAAATCTTTCATGATGTATTCTCCTGGCAGCCGGTTCCTTAAAGTAGTATCGTCATTTCCATTAATTCATTTAATTATGTTACGATAGATTTTTGATATGATAATTTGTTTTGAGCAGATATATCATTTGATTTAAGCGATTAGCTATCAGCTATCAGTTATCGATTTCGGTTATACAGATAGCCGCAGAACAATATCATCGTTCTGTCCCGACAGGTCATGGACGGAACGATAATAAAGTTTGCTCGACCTTATTTGAATAACAACAATACGCCAGTTTTGTTCCTACCAATTCATAACTTTTTTATAGAATGGGATCAGTTCTTTGGTCATTAATTCATGATCATTAATGTTTGGATGGCCTGAACAGCCTCCGGTAAAAAAGCGGGAAAAGCTGTACATGTAAACATTGTTATCATTTTCCGCCTGTTGCATATAATTTACAATCGCAGATAAATAGACTTCCAATGTTGAGTTTTTTTGCCGTGATGTCGCAGGACTGGTTAAGCAACAAATCGGCGCGTGGGGTGAACGTGCACGAAGCCGTTTGATAGATTGAATATAATCGGTAACGAATTTGGTTGAATCCAGTTCTTTACGATCGTAACTGTTATCACCATCTGAAAAGTCGTTAGTCCCGAGACAGATCGAGATCAAGTCGGGTTGGAAGCGAGTCGGATCGTATTTTAGGGTACTATCGGTATTTAAGAATAGATTGTCATATACATTGGGCATTGTCGGGCCTTCACTATTCCAGTTACGTGTCATACCGATGCCGGAAACGGAATTAAGTATATAATCAGCATTTAACGCACGGGCAACTCGCGGCCCGTAGGCAAACCAGGCATTATGTTGATCAAACCATTGTCCGGTACCACATGGTATTTCCTTTGTATCATCTCCCATACCGCAGGTAATGGAATTTCCGATAAACTCAATTTTTCGTTTCGGAAGTGGGGGAGAAGCCAGTAACTGTTTGCAAACTATTCCTAAAAAGGCAATGTACCCGTTTTGTGATTCAGTTGCTTTGCAGACAATCACGGAATGAATCGAATCCGCCAAATCACTTGCGATTGAGTAATAATGCTGATCTTTTGTAACTTTCACACGTCCTTTGTATTGATTATCAATCACCACGCTAATATAATTATAATTGGTACCCCATAAATTTTGATCGTCGAGCAACAGTGCACATGACGTGCCCGAGAAATTAAAACGGATATACGCGCCGGCGTTACTGATTTCCGGCCGCAATGGTTTTGCACAATTAATGCGACCCTGCATTTGAATGAGCTTGTTGTCCGGTGTGAAGAGATTTACATTTTCGGTTGACATCCCTATTGTCGTCAAACATAGAAATTGAAGAATGAAAGCAGCTAACATCCATTTTACGTATTTCATAAACAACTCCGGCTTAAAATATGGTACTGTGTTTTCGTAAGAGTGGCGTTCGTATCGAGAATATCTTCGAACCCGAAAATATAATTTACTCATCACTGGCAAACTGTGCGTCAAATGCAATCGCTGAAGGCGTGAAATCCTGACTGCGAATCATCGAAAGCGCTTCCCGGGCGCCAAATTCGCGATCCATGCCGGAATCTTCCCATTCAATGGATAACGGTCCGTTGTAGTTGGCCCGATTTAACGCTCGGATGACTTGATCCCAATTTACATCGCCGCGTCCGGGTGAAACAAAATCCCATCCGCGCCGAGAATCGCCGAAATCCAGATGTGACGAAAGGATACTATTACGTCCGTTTAAATTCACATGCGAATCTTTAACATGCGCGTGAAAAATTTGTTTGGGAAACTCGTTGATGAATGCGACCGGATCGACAAATTGATGTACGAGATGGCTGGGATCGAAATTAAAGCCAAAATTCGGATGATGGTTCACCGCTGCGAGTGCACGTTCGGCAGTGTAAATGTCATAAGCAATTTCTGTCGGATGTACTTCCAGTGCAAACCGGACGCTTTCCTGTTTGAAAACATCAAGAATTGGTAGCCAGCGGGAAGCGAAATCCTGGTACCCTTCATTCACGTCAGCCTGGGTTGTCGGAGGAAAGAAATACAACTTGGCCCAAATCGAACTGCCAGTAAAGCCATTTACGATATCCACACCAAGCAATCGTGCAGCTTTGGCAGCATTTTTCATGTTTTCTGCAGCCCGTTGCCGTACACCTTCCGGATTACCATCGCCCCAAATTTCCGGCGGTAAAATCGCTTTGTGGCGCTTGTCAATCGGATCGTCACAAATTGCCTGCCCCACCAGATGATTGCTGATGGCAAAACAGGCCAGTCCGTATTTTTCCAACATGTCAAGCTTTTCATTAACGTAACTGTCACTTTCTAACGCTTTATTAATTTCGAAATGATCGCCCCAGCACGCCAGTTCAAGGCCGTCGAATCCCCAATTGCTTGCTTTTTTCGCCAGTGTTTCCAATGGCAGATCCGCCCATTGGCCGGTAAAAAGAGTAATGGGTCGTGACATTATGTCCTCCTTGGATTATGGAATGAACGAATGATATTGGATGTTGAGTGAGCCGTCAGAAACAATCAATAATTATTCTGAAATGATTCAATTTTTATTAAGGGTGATGACAGGAATGAAAACATTATGACACAGTTGCCCTGAAATATAGAAAATCGATATGATTATTTCAATAGAAAAATATGATTTTTGTAAATTTGTGCAGGAAAGAATGAGTATATTCATGGATTAAATTGAAATCACCAAAGGGTATACTGTGGATTATGTTTGAGGCGATAACGATAATTATTACCAATCCTTTAACCTACGAGCCCCACTGTTAAAATAAATGTTACTTTTTTGTTTATTTGTACTTGCATTTTCATTAAAATTGGTTATATTGAGAAGTGGATACGTGAGTTAATTTTGAAGTTAATCATCTTTTATATCAGTCTCGAGTTTTATTATTCAAAATCAAAATATCTGTTATAATTTAGTGCAATACATTTAATTGACTTTGAAGGACAACTGTAACAAAAAGGAGAATCAAATGAAGGTAGTATATCTCGTTCTGCCCGTGTTGCTGCTATTGTTTGTTGCGTGTCAACAACCCACATCAAAGCTTTTGATAACACAACAACCATATGGAACATTGCAGGATGGTACAGCCGTAGAACAGTTTACGTTGACTAACGTCAATGGCATGACGGTGAAAATTATTAATTTTGGAGCAATTATTACCGATATCATTGTTTCAGATAAAGCTGGTAAATTGGGGAGTGTTGTACTTGGTTACAATGACCTGGCCGGTTACGAAGGCGATGCCAGTTTCTATGGAGCGATTGTCGGACGTTATGCCAATCGAATTGCTAAAGGTAAGTTCACACTCGATGGTGTGGAGTATACACTTGCCACGAATAATCCGCCTAATGCTCTGCATGGTGGACCAAAAGGATTCTATAAAAAGGTGTGGACTGCCGCACCGATCACTACCGACGATCATGTGGCATTAGCCTTGTCGTATGTCAGCCCAGATGGCGAGGAAGGCTATCCCGGACAGCTAAAAGTAAAGCTCATTTATAGCCTGAATAATGATAATGAGCTGAAATTCGATTTCCAGGCAACGACTGACAAAAAGACAGTTGTTAATCTTACAGGACACAGCTACTTCAATTTAAAAGATGCGGGCAGGAGCACGATTCTCAATCATGAGTTGATGATTCCGGCGGACTGGATTACACCTGTTGATGAAACATTAATACCTACAGGGGAATTGATGGATGTAACCGATACACCGTTCGATTTCCGTCAAATAACCGCGATTGGCGCTCGCATTAACGAAGATAATACGCAATTAAAGTATGGTCAGGGATACGACCATAATTGGGTTCTGAATGGCGCAGCCGATTCGTTAAAATTGGGCGCAAAAGTAGTTGAACCGGAAAGCGGTCGCGTTATGGAAATCTTAACAACAATGCCGGCTATTCAATTCTATTCAGGAAATTTTATCAATGGAACGATTACCGGCAAAGAGGGCTTCAAATACGAACATCGCACCGGGCTCTGTCTGGAACCACAATACTATCCCGATTCACCCAATCATCCTGGCTTCCCCAGCACGGTACTTGAACCGGGACAGGAATATTCCGAAACAATCATCTACAGATTTTCCACGATGTAACCGATAGTTGAATAGAACGGATAATCGGTTCTGCGAAATTCAGGTGCAGAGCAAATTGCAAAGCGCATGGCATTCATTCATGCGCTTTGCTGTATTCAACCTGTTTTCTTTCCATCAAAAATTATTCTATTTTTTCATTAAACCAATTCAACATCAAAGCATGTCATTGTTCACTGTTCGTAACTCACAGGAGATGGTGCTATGTGGTATAAGCATTGGAAACGAATTATGTTGATTGGGTGTTTGATGTTGGGATTTACAAACTTATCTCATGCCAATATCAATCCTGATCTGATGCATAAAAAATGGCCGGCGCGCTGGATTGCCCCCGCAGATGTTTCATTGAATGATTATGGTGTTTACCATTTCCGGCGGACATTCCATCTCAGTGCGAAGCCGCGAGTGTTTATTGTCCATGTTTCCGCAGATAATCGGTATGAGTTGTTTGTCAATGGAGAACGAGTTAGTACAGGCCCGGCGCGTAGTGATTTGACGCACTGGAATTTTGAAACGGTGGATATTGCCGCCTATCTGAAAGCAGGGAAAAATGTGATTGCCGCGCAAGTCTGGAATTGGGGAGCGGATACGCCGGTCGCCCAGTTTAGTTATCAAACGGCATTCATCCTGCAAGCGAATAGCGAGAGCGAAGCCATCCTTAATACGGATGATCAGTGGAAAGTAATTCGTGATGACGCTTACCAGCCAATTCCTTCATCTGAATTTAATTTACATCAATATTATGTGGCTGGTCCGGGAGATCGGATTGATGGAAATAAATATCCCTGGGGATGGACGGCACCCGATTTTGACGATAGTGGCTGGCAAAAACCGCGACTGCTTGAACAAGGCGCCAGTTGGGGGGCGCCGGACGCAGGAACACAACATGTGCTGGTTCCCAGACCAATTCCGCAAATGGAATCATCGCGACAGCGTATCCGGCAAATTGCCAAACAATATGGTGTTAAGGCAGATCAGAAATGGCTGGACGGAAAAAAGGCGCTTACAATTCCAGCTAATACCACAGCCGTGTTACTATTGGATCAAACGTATTTAACCACCATATACCCTGAGATACTAATCAATGGCGGCAAGGGAAGCTATATAAAATTGACCTATGCCGAAGCCTTGTTTGATAAAAATAATGAAAAAGGAAATCGCGATCAGGTAGACGGAAAAAGCCTACGTGGTAATTATGATATGTTTCTTCCTGACGGCGGCAAAGACCGACTGTTTCGGCCACTTTGGTGGCGTACATTTCGCTACATTCTGCTTGAAATACGCACCCAGGGGGACGCATTAACAATAAATGATTTTTCCGGCGTATTTACAGCCTATCCGTTTGCAGAACAGGCGTCGTTCAAGTCGAATGATCCGGTGTTGGGTCAAATCTGGAATGTTGGTTGGCGAACGGCGCGCCTGTGTGCCAACGAAACATTTATGGATTGTCCTTATTACGAGCAACTTCAATATGTGGGCGATACCCGAATTCAGGCGCTTGTTTCATTATATGTTTCCGGCGACGATCGATTGATGCGCAACGCCATTAGTCAGTTCAACAATTCCCGCATGCCCGATGGCCTGACAATGAGCCGTTACCCGTCACAATTGCCGCAGGTCATTCCACCGTATTCTCTTTTCTGGATTGCAATGATCCACGATTACTGGATGCTACGCAATGATCCGGCGTTTGTGGAATCATTCCTGGCTGGTATTCAGGGAGTGCTCGATTGGCACGCGCAATTCATTGATGATACCGGCATGCTGAAAGGCATTCCGTGGTGGAATTTCGTGGATTGGCCCGATCAGTGGAGGTGGAATTCCCAACGGGCAATCGGAGGGGTGCCGGATGGTGTGGAAAATAGTTATTCCAGTATCCTGGCATTGCAATATGCATACGTACTGAATATGGGCGCTGATCTGTTCATGGCATTTCACGAGCAGCCGTTGGCAGAGTATTACCGGCAACTGGCAGAATCGGTCGCTCAGGCGACGTATCGTCTGTGTTGGGATGGCAGCCGTGAATTGATGGCCGATACGCCACTCAAGACAAGCTTCTCTCAGCATGCAAATGTGTTAGCAGTACTTGATAATGTGATTCCGAAACAATCACAAGCTGAATTTATCCGGCGCGTTGCCGACGATGCCTCATTGATTCAATGCACTGTGTACTATCGGTTTTACCTGTTTCAAGCATTCAAAAAGGCCGGTTTGGGAAATGAGTACATCGAACGGCTTCAGCCGTGGCGTACAATGTTAAATATGGGACTCACCACATTTGCTGAACGGCCGGAACCGACACGATCGGATTGCCATGCCTGGAGCGCCAGTCCGGTTTACGATTTGTTGGCAACTGTGATTGGTATCGAACCGGAGAAGCCCGGATTCAAAACTGTGAAAATTGAACCACGGCTTGGCCCGCTGCGTTGGGCGGAAGCAACGTTTCCGCATCCGGCCGGGGATATTAAAATAAAGCTCAAACGCCGCAATGCCGACGGTATCGATGCGGAAATAACCATGCCCGCTAATCTGACCGGTGTATTTATCTGGAATGGCAAGAGCCAGTCGTTAGCGCCAGGATTTCAGGCGTTGGAATGGTAGTTTTTTAATTGAGATGGATTTTTCTATTCTGTACAGGTTTTATCATTTAAGTGATTAGCTGAGTAATTAAAGTGAACACGACAAAATCAGGTTTATGACATCCTGCAGCAAAACATATGTTGCAGGATTTTTTTATGATTTGATAAGTCCAGAGCTCATAGCAAGCATTAGAAAATATATTTTTTGAAATTTTCCTGAATCCGAATTCCACGTGCCGCATCTAATTGATGTCAAGCAAAATTCCAAAATGGTACAATTTCAAATTAATATGATGAAAGGCTTGCTATGAAATTTCGAAAATCCGCGTTTCGTTTTCTCGCTCTTATCCTCTCAAGTTTGTTATTCCTTATCTCCGGATGCTCCATTTGGTCGAATATGATCAACAGAATGATGCCTGCGGACAGTCGGCCTTACAAAATTCAATTTAGTGTAGAAACACTAACTCCTGCACAATTCGAGCAGGTCGCTTCTGACCTTAAAAACGATTTCGGACGAGATTTTGGTCATATCCGGAAATTCCGGGAACAAGGTATTCGTGCCTATGAAGGACCTAAAACGTGCCTTACCTGTCACAAAGAAATTTCCGTTAAGGATCATGTAACAGAAAAAGAAAAAACAGTAAAGCTGATGGATAATTTATTAAGTTCGTCGCATTATACATTTTTCACAACCAGGCATCCCAACGTATATGGATTTAATGGAAAGCTCGCGGATAATTTCCCGATGGGAAAAATCGATCGTCCCTGTCCGAAGCCCGGTTCATTTGCGATGACGGCATGGGCCGAACTTGTAGTAACAGAAAAAGGCGATACGCTTTCGGAAGGTTGTGGTCAATGCCACATCGGTGGGCAGTATCAAGCGCCGTTGGGCAGTATGATGCCTGGCTATGAAGTGCTTGATAATGAACAACAGGCTATCGATTGTCTCATTTGTCATTCAAATGCGTATGACATGAATAAAAAGGTTGTGGTGAACGATGCTTCGGGAAATCGCTGGGGGCAGGATCGCTCGATGCGCGCTGCTATGGCAGTAACGAAAACAACATCGCAGATGTGTTTACGCTGTCATCAACATAATTTCGGCGGTGATATTTATATAGATACGGCTGATCCATCCTTTATGCAAAGTATGAATAATACCGGAAACAAGCGTCCACGAGTGCTTCATCCCGGTTCGAAACGTGGCACACCGTTTTCACCAACATGGGATGTGCATGCAGCCGCCGGCGTCAACTGCACGGATTGCCATATCACTGAAGGCCACCTGATTGCCAAAGGAACACACACGACAACCATGATGGCTAATGATCTTCCCGATGTGGAAATAAATTGTGAAAAATGTCATACAAATGAACCGCACAGTGCCAACAAAGAACTGGCTGATTACCTAAATTCCCACGTTGAAAAAATTGCTTGTCAAACGTGTCATATCCCGTCGTTGCATCCGGATAATGCCACGATGCGCGATTTTGCACATCCCAAGTTTGAAGAGCATCCCGGGATTTATGTCTATGATGATATGAAGAAAGAAACAGCTCCGGGAAAAGGCATTGGCTACATGTGGTGGAATGGCGACGCTACGTTTTTAGGAAATCCCATTGGTGACAATCCCAACGGTGAAGGTTTGTATCGATTTTACAATCCGACCCATGTGTGGCCGGAATTTAAAGATTTTGACTATGCAGGTTGGTATGAAAATGTGATGCGTCCAATCGCCCGAAAAAAGTCATCGAAGCTATATATGATGAAATATTTTAATGGCCGTCAGCACATTGATTTGCAAAATATTGGGCCGTTTGGCGGTATGTTTGTGCCGTATAACTTACCGACATATTATACCACCGGCAATCCCGATGAAGCCGCTAAAAAAGAAATGGAAAAGAGCATGATGAAAATGATGTATGGTTTCATGTTCGATAAATATTTGATGGACAAATTTATGACTTTTATGGATGTGGATGGCTGGAACACCAAAGCGTATGATGATGTCGTGAGTGGAAAGCATGTTGAACCGCGTTGGCTTCCCGCGGATGCCATGTTGGAGATTAGTCATTCGATTCGTAAAGATGGCGCGTTGACGTGCGGGAACTGTCACTCGCCTTCCGGTGTTTTGGATTGGAAAGCATTGGGCTATACAGATGATGAAATTGATATACTAACGCAGAATCCGTTGGAATGACACGTCTTACGTTTCACCTTTGACGTCTCACGTTGTTATGAAGAATTTTAAAAATTCCTAAAATTGAAAAGCCAACTGCAATCGTCATTGACAGTTGGCTTTTCATTTAATGCATATGAAGAGAAAGGTTGCTGTAAATATATACGTCTCTATTGTATATTAATGGCAACAATATTTCCCAAATAAAAAAACGGCGTGATGATAAGTCACGCCGTTTCATAATTTTCTTCAGTAAAATAAATCTACTGCACCGGAGCTGGTTTGGTTTCGGGTTCTGATTCTGCCTCAGTCGACTTCTTATCCATTTCTAAAGCGCTCAGTAGCGTTGGGATTTGGTCGGCGCCGGTGGGGACCTCAATACTCGATCCCTGGAAATCTTTGCCGATTGGTTGATAACGACCTCCCAAATTCTCCGACAGGAAAATTTCAGTAACAGCGTTAAATGCTGTCCGGTTTTCCGGGCGGGCAAAACCATGGCCTTCATCCGGGAACAGCACATAGGTTACCGGGATACTTTTCTCTTCCATCGCTTTCACAATTTGATCGGCTTCGGCTTGTTTTACGCGAGGATCGTTCGCGCCCTGACCGATCAATAATGGTTTCTTGATGTTATCAACAAATGTGAGCGGAGAACGAGATTTTAAAAATTCGCGGCCTGATTCGGTGCGATAATCCCCGACCCGGGTAGTAAATATTTGTATCTGGGGTGCCCAATAAGGCGGAATTGTTTCCAACAATGTTTGAATATTGGAAGGCCCAACAATGTCCACACCACAGGCAAATATATCAGGCGTAAATGTCAATCCGACCAACGTGGCATAACCACCGTAGCTTCCACCCATGATGGCAATTTTCGAGCTATCCGCAATCCCTTCGGCAATCGACCAATTAACCGCGTCGATCAGGTCGTTATGCATCTTACCTGCCCATTCAAGATTTCCGGCATTAATAAAATTCTTACCGAAACCGGTTGATCCACGGTAGTTAACACTGAGTACAGCATAGCCACGATTGGCAAGCCACTGGTGATACGGATCGTAACCCCAGCTATCGCGCGCCCAGGGACCGCCATGAACGAACAAGACCATTGGAATCGGAGCATTGGGCTTCCCGTTATTATCTTTATCCGTCCAATAGGGGAGCGTTAAATAGCTGATCAAATCCAAACTGTCGCGTGATTGAATTACAAACGGATGCATATGTGAAAGTGTGACCCGCTCCAAATTGCGGCGATTGGTAAACAGGAAAGTCGCATGCTTATTATCACGATCGTACAAATAATAACGCACCGGACCGTTATCAACAATTGATGCAATCGTCCATATTTTATCATCCAGCGAACGGCTGGTAACCTGAATATCCCCCTTAGTCATATCGTTGAGATAATCCATGTCAGGTTGAATGGATTTATCCAGCACTTTCCATTCTGTTCGAATATAGTCACTGGCAGCTGCTTCAATCGTTCTTTCAGTCGGATGAATCATAATATCGCTCAGATCGGCTTTTTCATTTTCATAAATAACTTGTTTTTCACCGGTCTGTAAATTTGTTGCTGTCAACGCTGCCGAGTTACGGCCACGACTATCGATCATATACAAAATTTGACCGGTTTTATCGAACGTAATCGGCTGGGTCGTCAACATATCTTCCATCGGGATGCGGTCAAATAGTGTCCAGCCGCCTTGCGGATTCGGTGTGTACATATCTGCGCCACCATCGGCTCGCATCTGCATGGCATAACGTATGTTATAATCATCATCAGTTTGGAATGCCATGAACTCATCATTTTGCAGAATCATTTTCATGTCGCAGGTGAGAATGTTCAACCGATAAATATCAAAATATTGGGGATTACGATTGTTCAGTCCAACCAAAATTTCATTTGTGAATTTGTAGCTGACTTCCTGAATGGTTGCGCGGGGACGTAGTTGCTTGCCATTGGGCATAGTCATTGGCTTGCCATCCGGACCGATTATTTCTTCGAACGGGGTTAGATTTTTGTCTTCTTTGGTATCGACATTCACGGCATGGATCTGCCAATTTTCGTCACCGCCAAGATCCTGCAGGTATATGATGTGTTGGTTTGTATAGGACCAAAAGTAAATTCGGATTCCCCGTAACGTATCATGGGTAACCGCGACTGCTTCAGTTGGTTTATCAACAGGTGCAACCCAGACGTTCAAGACACCGTCCAGCGGCGCCAGATAGCTGATTTTAGCGGCATCCGGACTAATTCTCAATGCTGCTTTATCGGGATTGCCGAACAGAATTTCCCTGGGAATTAGTTTTTGTTTTCCCGGAGCACAGCTTAATATCAATGCCATCACGATCACGAGTAAGATGGCGCTTCCATGTAATCGATTCATGCTTTCCTCCTGATTATAGTTGGTAAATGTGAGACTGATGATTGATGTTAAATGTTTTAGTTCGGTTAAAAAAAATTGCTGTTAGCAAATATGCAGTCTTATAAATTTCTACGAAAGTTCAACGATATAAATGCAAGTTCGTTTAACAAACTGTGTATTCACAACGTATGAAAATTGTTGAAAAATGCCTTGCAAAAAACCATTGCTATTCTAATAAAATGAAACGACAAAGTCAAGTCAAAAAAATTAAAAGAGCTTAGATCAAATTATTTATAACCGTTCACTTATGTTTGACGTTAATTAGATCATGTGTAAACTATAAAACCGGAACATCAGCAATCGTGAGTGGGAGACACGGTGACAAGGAGATGGGGAGAATATAGAATTAGCGTTTTTTCCATGTCACCTTGTCTCACATTCTCCTTGTCTTCTATAAAAAACAACTAATAAAAGTCCCTGTAATCGGTTACAATTATTTGGAAATATTTAAGTCTGAGAGATTACATAATTTGTTTGCAATATGTAATCACGGATTGGAAGTCAATTTAGTACCTAAACTTTTGCAAAAATGCTAAAATTCTATTCATATACTGAAAATTAATTTAGGGTTTTTTTCCCTTTCATTGAAAGTTTTAAAAAAAAATATTGAACCACTACATGGTTCCTTAGTCTTTGCGATTTGTGGACTACAATAGTGAATCCGCTCCGCGGATTTCTGTACGATTCGCTGTAGGAGAAGAATTATTGTAGAAAATAGTTAAACTAAACGCTCGATCCCTGTATGGGATCAATGTGATACATTTTGAATATTGTACATTTTTTGAAATTAAAATAAATTTTCAAAAAGTTTAGTTAAAATATTTTTCACCGTATGTCAATGTCTTCCTGTCACCGTGTCTCCCACTCACTATTTCTCTCTCGTTCGTAATAGGGATGATCTTAAGTATCATGAAGGGATACAATGCATTTAAGTACTGTGTAACACCAATTCACGCGGTTTTTATTCTTGACAATGAAATATTTATATTGTATATTGATGTAATTTAACAATATCTGAGGGGTTGAGCAAGCATCATAGCATTTACAAGCAAGAGGTGGGTAATGAATGAAGAATCCGTCCGTTCGGACGATGTGACACATGGAGAAATTCCATCCCTCAGAATTGGATTTACAACAGAACGAAAAACAATTGAACTTGCCATCAACGGTTATTTTTCGTTGTTCGATCATGCCGGGATAGCGCTGGCAAAAAATGTACATGCCACGACGACCTGGCATTTGCATGTTGAGCATTTGCAGCCGGCAGATTACTTCTATAACATCCTTTTCGGCAAATTTGATACATACGAAGCAGCCGACGAGCTTTGCTATCAATTGCTGGAGAAGGGTGTAGGCGCTCAGATAAAATCCGTTGGCGGTGAATGGCCGGGTGATCACCCGGTGTTAAAGTCTAGCTGTGAATATTGGGTTGTTGTTGATCAGTTCCTTGATATGGAAACCGCGCAGGAATTCGCACGCACAAACGCGCGGGAATGGCCTTCCGAAATTTTTCGTGAGAAGCGGAAAGAACCTACCGTTCGCTTGCATATAATGGATAGTGAGATGGAACTTGTTTGCGAAGCTGAAAACGGTATCCATTTTGTACCGAAATCCCCGGAGACAACCATCTCCATGAAAAATTTTCAACTTGCAGATGCACAATCAGATTTATTACCAACACTGGTATTTACCAATCGTCTTGAATTCCGCAGTACAAATGCCGGTCATCTCTGTGTTGTCATGGAAAAGGATACTGAGCAAGTGCTGTATGCCATGCTATTTTCCATGACGTTTAAGCAAGCCCGCCCCGATTTTTTACAGGCATTAGCTATTACATTACGCAGCCATTTGGCAGCCGGCTTAAATTGTGTACGATCCGGTGAAGTTTTTGATTGGTCGATGAATCAGTATGTGGCGGCGTTTCTTGGCGACAAACCGGTAAATGAACTCTGTTCTGCCGCACTGGATAAAACCAGGGGACTGGTTCTGGCCCATTCCGATCAACTTGTTAAGGCTGAATTTACTGAAGCATGTGGTGGCCATACCGAAAGCATGACAGATTCCCTGCAGTCGGAATTATTTACACGTATCGATGCGGAAAATGGCGAATACCGAGACAACTTCGGTGCGCTTTACCGACAGGATGCGATACAGGACTGGATTTCAGCGCAGCCGAATGTGTTGTGCAATCCGTATAAATTTAACGGATTGAACCCGTGGGGTGCCCGCTTCCGTTGGGCAGTAGAATATGACCGAACTTCGCTGGAAGCCAGACTCAACGAATATGCAAACCAGGATATCGGCGAACTGTTCGATATTCTGCCCGTCAAACGCAGTGGTTCCGGTCGTATTCTGGAACTGGAAGTGCTGGCGAGTTATTCTAATTTATATCTTCGCGGAGACGATGAGATTCGGCAGGCGTTGGGATTTACGTCGGTTCACAGCACCTGTTTTTTTATTGAACGCGAATTTGATGCGGATTTTATCCCGGCGACGTTTTTGCTTCGCGGCGCAGGTGCAGGTCATGGCAAGGGACTGTGTTTGGCCGGTGCGGTTGAATTATCCAATCAGGAACGCGATTATGTCGCCATTTTGAAGCATTATTTTGCAAACAGTGAGTTAATTAAAATATATTAGCAATTTTTTGAATACGTTGCGGATTGAAGAGGATTATTTATGTTTGAAGAGATTAGTGATCAACTAAAAGATTTACGAAATCGAATTCAGGAACTTCGAGGTTATCTTTGAAATCGATACCAAACAAGCAACGATGCAAAAGCTCGAAGCAGTAACTGTTGATGGCGGCTTTTGGGATGATCGTGAAAAAGCTCAGGATATAATGCAGCAAATCACAGCGTTGAAAGGTGTGGTCGATTCCTGGCAGAGCGTAGCCAAGCGTTTGAATGATCTCGATGAATTGGCGCAGCTTGCCAATGATGAGAATGATGAACAAACCCTGCAGGAGATACTGAAAGACTGCGAAGAACTGGAGCGTTCCGTCCGCGACCTGGAATTTCAAAAGATGCTTGGGCGGAAAGAAGATCGGTTTAATGCTATCCTGACCATTCATCCCGGCGCCGGCGGCACCGAATCGCAGGACTGGGCGCAAATGTTAATGCGCATGTACCTGCGCTGGATCGAACGGCGTGGCTTTCAGGCAAACATTATGGATCAGCTTGCTGGCGACGAAGCCGGGATAAAAAGTGTAATCATCGAGGTCGTAGGTGAATATGCCTATGGTTACCTTCAGGCAGAAGTCGGGGTGCACCGGTTGGTGCGTATATCACCGTTCGATTCCAACAGTCGAAGGCATACATCATTTGCATCGGTGTTTGTCTATCCCGAAGTTGATAATGATATAGAAATAACCGTCAATCAATCCGATTTAAAAGTCGATACCTATCGTGCTAGTGGCGCTGGCGGACAACACGTCAACAAAACCAGCTCCGCCGTTCGGATAACGCATATTCCGACTGGAATTGTCGTACAATGCCAGAGTGAGCGTTCGCAACATATGAATCGTGCCAATGCCATGAAAATACTCACCGGTCGCCTGTATCAGAAAAAAATGGAAGAAGAACAGGCAAAGCTGGATGAAATCGAAAAAAGCAAAAAAGACATCGCCTGGGGAAGCCAAATCCGGTCGTATATTTTTCATCCGTATAACATGGTGAAAGATCACCGGACCAAGACAGAAACTTCGAACGTTCAAAATGTAATGGATGGTGATTTGGATGAATTCATCGCCAGCTATTTGATGACGATGAAGTAGGGGGAACGTTTGCGACCGACAGTTGTTGAAATTGATCTGGGCGCGATTGCCGAGAATATTCGCACCATCCGGCACAAAGTCGCTCCTTCCGAGATAATGGCCGTGGTAAAAGCCAACGGATACGGGCACGGCGCAGATGAAATTGCGCGGACCGCAATTGAAAATGGCGCCACCTGGCTGGCAGTGGCGCTGGTGGAAGAGGGGATTGAGCTTCGCAAACATGGTTTTACGGAACCGATTCTGGTATTTGCCGGCGAATTGGAAACGCAGCTTGAAGCTGCACTGCAGCACAATTTACAAATAAGTGTTACATATCCGGAAATAATTTCACCGCTTTTGGAAACTGCACGACGTCTTCACAAGACGGCGAACGTCCATGTAAAAGTGGATACTGGCATGGGACGCGTGGGAATTGCATGGAATGAAGCCGCGGATATCATTCAACAGCTTCTATCACATCAAAACATAAAAGTTCAGGGCCTCTATACGCATTTTGCCACGTCGGATGAACGGGATAAGACATATGCGATGCAACAACTGAATTTCTTTCGCCGCGTAATTGCTGAGGTGGAGCAACGCGGAATTCGAATCCCGGTTATTCATGCGGCGAATAGTGGTGCGATACTGGACATGCCCGAAACATATTTTAATTTGGTCCGTCCCGGCATCATGATGTATGGGTACTATCCGTCGAATGAAACATCGGAGAGTGTAGCAATTCGACCGGCGATGACGTTTAAAACGCATGTAATTCAGGTGAAAAAGGTCCCTGCCGGGACGAGCATTAGTTATGGCAGAAAATTCATCACGAAACAGGAAACATATATTGCAACGTTACCGGTCGGCTATGCTGATGGGTACAATCGGCTGTTAACCAATCGTTCATATGTGCTCATCCAAGGCCGACGCTATCCTGTTGTTGGCCGGGTATGCATGGATTTAATTATGTGCGATCTTGGATTGGAATCCGATATTCGTGTGGGCGATGAAGTGATATTATTTGGTTCACAGATAAGTGAAGAAATAAAGGTCGAAGAGTGGTGCGAACTGCTGGATACAATTCCGTATGAAGTGTGTTGTTGTGTATCCGCACGCGTACCGCGGGTGTTTAAGCAATAGGTTTGTACTCGCTCTCATTCATGAAATGGAAATAAAACGTGATTATTAATCGATCGTTTCGAGGTGATCGGTAATCAGTTATCAGTAATCGGAAATTTCACCAATTACCGCTAACTGATCACCGATTACCTGCGTGTGGATGGACTATGTTTTAATCCAGGTGATAAGTTCAAGAACTAATATCAACTCTAAAGGAGATAGACGTGGAAGATGTAAATGCACTGATGAAAGTCAGGTTGGAAAAATTAGATAAATTAAGCGAACTAGATGTGAATCCGTTTGCCTATAAATTTGATCGTACACATTTTGCAGCGGATGTGGTTAATAATTTTGAATCGATGCAAGGCAAGCAAGTTGCGATTGCGGGCCGTTTATATACAAAACGCCTCCAGGGCAAAGCCGGATTTGCTCATTTGACGGACAGTACGGGAAAGATTCAGTTTTATGCCCGGCTTGATCAGATGGATGAAAAAGATTTTAATGTTTACAAATTGATCGATATCGGTGATATTATCGGTATCGTCGGAGAAGTGTTTAAAACACGCACCGAAGAAATTACCGTGCTGGTGAAGAAGCTGGAATTGCTCGCTAAAAATCTGCGGCCATTACCGGTCGTAAAAGAAATCGTCGATGAAGCCGGTGAAGTCAAACGGTTCGACGAGTTCGCTGATAAAGAAATGCGCTATCGCCAGCGCTACGTCGATTTGATCGTGAACCCCGAAGTTCGTGAGTTGTTCATCAAACGCACACGCATTGTTCAGGGCTTACGTGATTATCTCAACAGTAAAGGTTATCTGGAAGTGGAAACACCGATTCTACAGCCGATTTATGGTGGTGCAGCCGCCCGGCCGTTCGTCACTCATCACAATGCGCTTGATATGGAACTGTACCTGCGCATTGCTGACGAACTTTACCTGAAACGTTTGATCGTCGGTGGATTTGACGGTGTGTACGAATTCGGCAAGGATTTCCGGAATGAAGGCATCGACCGCTTTCATAATCCTGAATTCACGATGCTTGAATTGTACATCGCCTATCACGACTATGTGTTCATGATGGAACTCGTGGAAGAATTAATCAGTACTACTGTCAAGAAAACATTTGGAAGTTATAAAATTACGTATCAGGGAAATGATATTGATTTTACGCCGCCCTGGTCACGGAAGCGCATGGCCGATCTGCTTAAAGAGCACACCGGTCACGAACTGTTCGGAAAGAGTCGTGACGAATTGCAGACCATTGCCAAATCATTGCATGTGGAAGTCGACAAAGGTTTTAGCGCCGGCAAAATTATCGATGAAATTTTCAGCGAGAAAGTCGAACCGTTATTAATTCAGCCAACATTTGTTACAGATTATCCGATTGAACTGTCGCCGCTGGCCAAGAAACATCGATCCGAAGCCGGTATCGTGGAACGATTTGAGGGTTTTATGGCTGGCAAGGAATTTTGCAATGCGTTTTCCGAATTGAACGATCCGATCGATCAACGGCAACGATTTGAGCAACAGGTTGAAAATAAAAAACAGGGCGACGATGAAGCCCATGAAATGGATGACGATTATATCAGGGCGCTGGAATACGGCATGCCGCCAACTGCCGGCCTGGGCATCGGCATCGATCGATTAGTAATGATTCTAACAGATGCGCCGTCCATCCGCGACGTGATCTTTTTCCCGCACATGAGGCCAGAATAATGCAATACGAAATGTTTGTGGCAAAGCGCTATTTTCGCTCAAAAAGCCGAACCGGAGTGATTTCTCTCATAAATTACTTTTCAATTGCTGGTGTGACAATCGGCGTTGCGGCGCTAATTATCGTGCTGTCTGTCATGAATGGCTTCGAAAACGAAGTCCGTTCCCGCATTATTGGTTTTGATGCACATGTGCGGTTCCGCGGACTTTTGTACCGTCCGGTGGCGGGTATGGATTCCATCGCCACGCAGCTTAAAAAGATCGATCATGTAAAAGTGGTATCGCCGTACGTTTTCAATAAAGCCTTCATCAGTCATGGCAGCGCGCAGGATGGCATTCTCGTTAAAGGTGTTGATCAGGCCACCGTGGGGGAAGTAACGAACCTTGCAAAAAATATCATTTACGGGCAACTTGATTTCAGCGCTCAGGCGGATGCCGAAGGAAATGAACTGCCTGGCATGGTGCTTGGGAAAAGCCTGGCATTGAAACTGGATATTGATTTAAACGACAATGTGTTTGCGGCAAGTCTTGCAAATATAAAACCAACGTATGGACTCATGCCGACGCCCTATGTCGTACCGTTCCGGGTGACCGGATACTTCGAAACAGGATTGCACGATTATGACGATGTCTTTGCCCTTGTTTCTGTGGAAGCAGCACAAAAGTTGTTTAAAATGGGAAATGATATTACCGGCTTCGAAATTAAAGTCGACGATATAAACCACGCTGAGGCTGTTAAAAAAGAAATTGCCAACCACTGGGGTTATAAATACGTTGCAGAAACCTGGTTCGAACGGAACAAAAATCTGTTTTCATGGATGGAAATGGAAAAGTGGGCGGCATTTATCGTGCTTTCATTGATCATCACCGTCGCTGCGTTTAATATCGTCAGTACACTCATCATGATGGTAATGGATAAAAAGCGCGACATCGGTATTTTAAAATCCATGGGTGCGAGCGCGGATGGCATCATGAAAATATTTGTGTACCAGGGATTAATTACCGGCCTGCTCGGCGGTGTATTAGGGTGTATCATTGGATATGCGCTCTGTTGGTCGCAATTATATTTCAAATGGTTTTCGCTGGATTCTGAAATTTATTTCATCTCGGCGTTACCCATTCAAATGCGAACCATTGATTTTACGGCCATTTTAATTGCGACAATTATTATTAGCTGGGCCGCTACAATTTTCCCGGCACGCAAAGCCGCGCAGTTTGATCCGGTAGAAGCAATACGATATGAGTAATATTAGAGTCTGTCCGGAAATAGTTGATTTTGTAACGCAATCATCTTGATTGCAAGTTAAATATTGTAGTTATATAAGAAATTACGACAAGCTGGAAGCTTATCGTACCTTCCCGGACAGACACGAATTAGTAGACTAGTAGCCGTTTAGGCGTTGTCTAATTCAAATTGAAAATACTTAAATTCCAATAGCTGGTTGATCGCGAAATAAATATGAATACAGAACCGTTGCTTCGTCTTGAAAACATTGTGAAATCCTATCCGATGGGCAATTCCAGTGTTAATGTTCTTAAAGGGATAAATCTTGAAATAACCGCGGGCGAAATAATTGCGATACTCGGACCATCCGGCGTGGGGAAAAGCACGTTGCTTCACATCATCGGTGCATTGGATCGGCCAACTTCCGGCAAAGTCTATCTTGAAAATCGTGATATTTTTGCACTGAATGATAATCAATTGGCGCTTTTCCGCAGTGGCGCTGTCGGTTTCGTATTTCAATTTCATTATCTACTGCCGGAATTTTCCGCGCTGGAAAATGTCATGCTGCCGGGCATGATGGCGCGTCAGGAAGAAGCCTATATCCGTGACCGGGCAACAAAATTATTGAATGATGTGGGTCTGGGGCACCGTTTGGAACATCGGCCAGGAGAACTTTCAGGTGGCGAACAACAACGGGTGGCGGTCGCACGGGCATTAATGAACAAACCAAAGTTGTTGTTGGCAGATGAGCCGTCCGGCAATCTGGATCGGTCGTCCAGCCAGGCATTGCACAGGTTATTTTGGGATTTAAATAATCTGTACAATCAGACGATTATTATCGTGACACATAATCTTGAATTGGCGGAACGGGTGGATCGCAAAATAGAACTTTCGGACGGTACTGTACTGATTTGATGTTTCAAATTGATAAAATTGAGAGTATCTCTACATCAATTAACAATTTTGCCGATATAATTATTTAATTCGCGGTTGTTGTTAACCGGAATTGAGAGCGGCTTTGCAGATGATCCGACACATGGCATAATAATTGCAAATTTGAAATCATTTTTACAAATACATTTTTGTGTTGACCACAATTAAATAAAATTAATAAGAAAAGCATTGAATTATTCAAACAAAACGTGTATTTTAATATCAAACGACATCATTGATGAATGATATGCATTTGATGGTAACTGAGGGAGTTTAGAATGCGAAAAAATTTCTCAAGCCGAGTTCAGATGGTGATTCAATATTCCCGCGAAGAAGCCTTACGCCTGGGGCACGATTACATTGGAACCGAACATTTGCTGTTGGGGCTGATCCGGGAAGGAGAAGGCATTGGGGTGGAAATACTTAAAAATCTCGGATGTGAATTGGAAGATTTACGTAAATCCATAGAAGATGCAATCAAAACCACCGGCGATACAATGACAATCGGTGATATTCCGTTAACCAAGCGGGCCGAAAAAATATTAAAAATGGCTTACATGGAAGCCGAGAAGTATCGCTCAGACGTCACCGGAACTGAACACCTGTTGCTTGCTCTGGTTCGTGAGAAAGAAGGCGTAGCTGCACAGGTTTTGCTAACATTTGATATTAATTATGATTCAGTTCGTGAAGAATTGGAGAATATTTTGAGAGGCACACCGACAACACGCGAAGGGGGAACCAAACGATCAAAAACACCGGCGTTGGACCATTTTGGCCGGGATTTAACTGCCTACGCCATGAAGGATGAACTCGATCCGATTATTGGGCGCGACGAGGAAATTCAACGCGTGGCGCAAATACTTAGCCGTCGCAAAAAGAACAATCCGGTTCTGATCGGAGAACCCGGCGTTGGCAAGACAGCAATCGCTGAAGGTTTGGCGATGCGGATTGTTCAGAAAAAAGTACCCCGTGTGTTGCATAATAAACGACTTGTAACGCTCGATCTCGGCTCATTGGTCGCAGGCACAAAATACCGCGGACAGTTTGAAGAGCGCATGAAAGCAATTATGAATGAATTGGTCAAGGTAAAAGATGTTATTCTGTTCATTGACGAATTGCATACGATTGTTGGCGCTGGTGGCGCTTCGGGATCGTTGGATGCTTCGAATATGTTTAAACCGGCATTGGCTCGTGGCGAGCTGCAATGTATCGGCGCAACCACGCTGGATGAATACCGGCAGTATATTGAAAAAGACGGTGCGCTAGAGCGACGCTTCCAAAAAATTATGGTGGAACCACCATCCGCCGATGAGACAATTCAAATTATCTATGGCCTGAAAGAACGTTACGAACGGCATCATCATGTTCAATATTCCGACGAATCCATTCGTGCGACCGTCCGTCTGTCCGATCGTTATATTACCGATAAATTTTTCCCGGACAAAGCGATTGACGTATTGGATGAAACCGGCGCGATGGTTCATCTGGCAAACATTGTTGTGCCTGAGGAAATTCTTGCACTTGAAGATCAAATCAAGGGTGTTCGGGTGGAAAAAGAATCTGTTATTAAGGCTCAGGAATTCGAACAAGCAGCCATCTATCGTGATAAAGAAAAGAAGTTATCCAAAAAACTGGACGATGCCAAGCGCAATTGGCAGGAAGATGAAAATCGGCAGGTTGCACGTGTCGTTGAAAAAGATGTCGCTGATGTCGTCTCGATGATGACCGGTATCCCGGTGAACAAAGTTGCACAATCCGAATCCGAAAAATTGTTGGGCATGGAAACCGAACTTAAAAAACGAATTATTGGCCAGGATATTGTGATTACAATGCTGTCCAAGGCGATTCAGCGTACCCGTGCCGGGTTAAAAGATCCCAATCGGCCAATTGGATCATTCATATTTCTTGGCCCGACGGGTGTTGGTAAAACCCAGTTGGCCAAGGAACTATCAGCATATCTGTTTGAAGATACCGATAGCCTGATCCGGATTGACATGTCTGAATATATGGAAAAATTTAGTGTATCCCGACTTATCGGAGCGCCTCCCGGCTACGTTGGCTACGAAGAAGGTGGTCAGCTTACAGAGAAAGTTCGGAGACATCCGTATTCGGTAGTGTTATTTGATGAAATAGAAAAAGCGCATCCCGATGTATATAATATTCTGCTGCAAATTCTCGATGAAGGCCGGGTTACGGATGGCCTGGGCAGAAAAGTCGATTTCAAGAACACTATTCTTATCATGACGTCCAACATCGGAGCGCGGCAAATTAAAAAGGGCGGTACGCTTGGTTTCTCCAAAGATGATGAGAAAACTGATTACGACGGCATGAAATCGCGTGTGCTCGATGAAGTAAAACGCATGATGAATCCGGAATTTGTCAATCGAATCGACGAATTAGTTGTCTTCCGTTATCTAAAACTGGAAGATATGATGAAGATTGTCGATCTGGTGATTAACGAAATGCTGGAAAAAGTCGCTGATCGTGAAATTGAAATCAATCTTACCAAGAGCGCGCGTGAGTACATTGCTGAACGGGGATTTGATCCGGTATCTGGCGCGCGGCCGTTACGACGCACGATACAGAAATACATTGAAGATCCGATTGCTGAAGAAATTCTCAAGGGTAACTTTTCGGATGGCAGTGTGATTCAGGTGAAGCGTAAAGGTGACCAGCTCGAATTTACCGAAACTGAACGAAAAATTGCAAGTATCGATTCGGAAGAAGAGCAGGAAGAAAATTCAGCTTCCAATTAAAATTAAATATAATTTTGTGAGAAAAAGACCCGGTTAAACGCCGGGTTTTTTTTGGACATTTAGATGATGCGTGTATCGGATAATAAAGCAATAAAATAATTATAAAATGAATTAATTGTTGACAAATAAGATTTATGTTGCTATATTCAACAAGCATTTAACCAAAACAACAGATTTCCTATCTTAATAACCCATATTTATTACTCGCCTGATTGGCAACCGTGCTTTTTTTGCCTTTGATTTTATAGAAGTTGTAGATCCCTGATTTACCTTGAAAAATTTTCTTCCACTCTTCACAATTTAAGTGCAAATCTATGAATAATCCGCAGTAAGAATTCTGAGAAAATCATGTTGATTGTATCATAAAATTTAACTGGATCGTGGGCATCCATGCTGTTTCATTCATAAAAAGAAAGTACAGCCCTGCTTAAATTTGTGAAACACTTATGTTGATCCCCGAGCACATATGCTGATTAACATTACGAAAAGTTGGTGATTCCAAAGTCCAGCCGACAGTTATAAATTGGGAAATTGTGCCTGTAAAGCGCATGATAACTATGTTGCACCTGGCGCAAATGTGCGGTGTATATGAATGGTATATTTATGACGGTTTGCAAGCAAGGAAATATTTAGAAAAAAAATGATTTCTTGCTAATTCAGTAATTTCTGTTTGCGGTTAAAGCAACATGTCTCTATATTTAAGCAAAGTAAAAAAACCAAGAAATATTTACTCTATGGACAGTACTTGTCCGATACCCGGTTGTATATTTTCGTCAAAGGATACAGGAATGAAAAATTCAAGGCCTTTTATGAACCGAATGTACTTTATTGACAAACATTTACGCACCCGTCAATATCCGAATTGCAAGACACTGGCTCAGGAATATCAGGTAAGTGAAAAGACAATTCAGCGTGATATTACCTATATGCGCGAGCAACTGGACGCGCCGATTGCCTATGACAATGTACGGCACGGCTATTACTATACCGATGTCACGTTCTACCTGCCGATGATTGCTTTCACCGATCAGGATACGCTCTCCTTCATTATCAACCAACGTATTTTATCCCAGTATCAGGATACGCCGATTTACAATGACATTAAGCACGTGATTGACAAAATAATGCAATTCATTCCTGAAACCAATGAACTTGGTGAACGCGCCAATTTTCTCTCGTTCCAAACCGCTCCGACAGCGCCGGTGGAATACCATAAATTTGAACTGTTGCAGCAGGCTGCCCATGACGAACGGCAGGTAAAACTGCGTTATTATGCGCCATCAAGCGATCAGGAGACGGAACGCATCGTGAATCCATATGGCATTCACCAATATTACGGCGCATGGTATCTGATCGGATATTGCCTGTTGCGTAAGGATTACCGGTTTTTTGCACTGAACCGGATATTATCGGTAGAGGTGACCGAAACGGAGTTCTATAAGCCTGATGATTTTAATATTGAAAAGATAATAAGTGACAGTTTTCACTTCATCCGTGACGGCCAAACGCAGCATGTAGCGTTAAAATTCAGCGCTTATCAGGCGCGCTGGATCCGTGAACGCCAGTGGCATCGCACCCAAAAAATAACAGAGTTCCCTGATGGCAGTCTGCGTCTGGATATGGATGTGCAGGGGCTGGATGATGTAAAGCGCTGGGTATTGCAGTATGGCGACCAGGTAGAGGTGATCGCTCCGGTCGATCTTCGGGAAACCGTTATAAATGAACTGCGGCAGATGTACCAGATATACACGGGCGTAATGATAATTGATGATCGAGTACGGGAATAGGGAGTGTTTAGATTGTTGTTGTCCCAATCGGTGCAATGGTCAGTCAATTGTATTGGCGATTGCACCGGCTTATCTTTCCTATGTGGAGAAAGAAGCAGAGTGCATAGAGCATAGCGCATAGTGAAAAAGCGATATGTCACAAAGAGATGTTCACTAATATCTGCCTTTCGAAACAGGATTTCATGAAGTGTATTAAATTCAACGAGCGGGTACATTTCTGGGGATGATTGAAGGGACATTTTTAGATTATCGATTGTTCTGGCTAATCGAGTCGATTGTTTTTGTGATAAATGAGTAATAATGTGATCGAGTGACTTCTTATAGCGGGATGATAAAACGATGTTCGTCTTATTTACTGTTTTTCAGTTTCCTGACATAGTTTTCAAAATAATGATCATCATCGGTGATGTCTTCAAAATCATCATTATTGAAAATATCGATAAAATCTTGCAAGTATGGATTCAAGTCAAATGCATTTGTGGCGTTATCCTGAATGACAGTGCTCATTCTTGATAATTTTGCTTTCATTGCTTGATACGTTTTGTAATAAATCAGCACACGTTGATCATCGGATGTTTTGCCGGTAATAATAACGTCATCCTTTTCAGCTAACGCCCACACTTCAGGAGAAATGTTTTTTTGAGATGGCCTTACATGCATGTTATTTCCTTAATACTCAGTCGCTTTATTCAGCGTTAAAAAAGCAATTATTGAATAGCATGTCAAGATGAAAAAAGCACAAATAAAAACTCTGAAAAATCAACTGACCGCAGTTGTGAGGGGTGGGTGGTATATTAACTATAGTTGTTAAATGTGTTGTTGCCCCATCCGGCGTAACGGTTCAACTCGATTGGGCGCTGCGTTAGGATAAAAAGGGTAAGCAAAATTTTATAAAAAATAGTAAAGGTCAACCAGGAGTAATGGGATTTTTAGTGATTGCATCGGATCTATAATAATCATTTTGGCAAATACATTTGGGCGAGGGGCAATAACAAAATATAACCATTGCATTATCAAATTTCAATTAGTAGAAAAGTTTACAGGAGGCCATATGCCACTTACTGCTTTATATGAAATCGGAAAGATAGTAAGTAAGGACAAGGATGATCTTGATGCAGTTATCACGACAATAAAGTTGTCGTCCAACCAAACGGAGCAGAACAATTATAATTTGAAAATTATTTTTAATTTAAAGGATGGCAAAGTTGATATTTCACGAGACAATTTGAGTGAGTACAAAAATGGGGATGCGAAGTACTACCTGTTTTGCGGCAACAACTCTGCACGTGGAAAGCAGTATTATATAACACGTTTAGCTGCAAAAGGGATGAAATATATTTTTACAAATATGTTTTTTGATTTAAAAGTAAAAATGGAAGAACTATCATTTACTATAAACAACCGACTTTATGAGGTAGTGGAATCATTACTCGTAAGTCCAATTTATGATCACGAAAATAAATGTATCAAATTATCGAATGATATTATACATGAAGAACTATTGGAGGGAGATTTTACAGAAGAAAAATTAAAGCGGATTATTTTTGGCGCAAAACGTAATGACATTGTCGGCAAAAATATACAACTACTAATACCTACCATCATAACGGCTGATGGAGAAGAAATTGTACTTCCATTAATGCAAGAATATAAGGAAGTAGTTTTGTCAGTATTAAAAGGTGCAACAGCAACAGAAAGCACTGATTACCTGACAAATAAACATTGTTACATATGTAATAAAGCGGTTACTTCATCCAGTACATATCTTTCAACATTTCCACGGGATGCTATATCCAAAATATTTATCACTGATAAAAAAAATTATGCCATTAATTTTGATGAAAAATTGTATGATAAAAATTATCAGTTTTGCTCCGAGTGTAGAGATTACTTGTTAAATGCAGAGAAATTTATTAAAGATATGCTCCGCATAAAGATCGCTAATGTTACAACATATGTGATACCATCATTTCCAATTAAAAATACTGATATAGATTATGAAAATAGTATTAAGATTGTAAAAAATTGTGTTGAAATTGCCTTCAATGCAGATACGCTTAAACAATTCATAGCTTCTCTGGGAAGTGAATTGAATTTCTTAAGCATAAAGGCTCCTGTCAATTTGAACTTTTTAAGCTATGAGACAGATGGAAATTCATTTAAAGTAATAAAATATTTAAATGATTTACCTGAATATAATTTCATTAAATTAACGAGAACACTTTCTGATGAACATGAAAAATTTCAGAATCAAATACGCTATTTTAATTTGAATTCAATTTATCGTATGATTCCGTTAAAATTTGGCAAAAGCGGGATAAGCTCGAAACGCAATGTTGTTTTGGAGTTATATTCGAGTCTGCTAAATTCTCAAAAAATTTCCAGGAACCAATTATTCAAATATTTTACCCAAGCGTTATATTGCAAGTATTTCAACAAAGAAAACATTTTTAAAAATTTGATGCCAACAACTGAAAATTTTGATTTTGCCATCTTCAGTTTTTTCTATTGTTATCTAATTCTGTTAAACTCACTACAAAAACTTAATTTGTTCTATGAGGAGGCAACTATGCATGAGAATGCATTATCCAGCACGAATACGCAGGATAAAAAACAATTATTTCTACAGGAACAAGGCTTTAATGAACAGCAGCAAGCTCTGTTTTATTTGGGAGCGTTGATTCATCAGGTTGGTTCAGCGCAATTCCAGGCAAATCACCGGCACAAACCGATACTATCAAAAATTAACTATCAGGGTATGAGTAAAAACGATATTAAACGGCTCTATCTGGATGTGATGGAAAAACTTGTTCAATATCGAAAATTATTCAGGGAACAGGAAGATGAACACAGCAAATTTAAGATGCTGTTCGATCGTCATGTAACTGATTGGAAATTGAGTGATGAGGAAAATGTATTCTATCTTTTTTCCGGATACGCTTACAAAATGTCAATCAATTTAAAAACAAATGAAAACCAGGATGTAAATATCCAAAATGAGGAGAATGAAAATGAATAACCAAATCGTAAATACGAATTCAGATTTTCTATTCTTATATGAAGCCGTCAAATGCAATCCCAATGGTGATCCAGACATGGAAAACAAACCGCGTATTGATTATGAGACCAAAACGAACCTTGTAACGGATCTTCGATTGAAACGGTATATCCGCGATTATTTAAAACTAAAGGGGGAACATATTTTTGTTGATGCACTTGGTAATAAAAAAGTGACTGCTGATAAAATGTTAAAGGCAATTATTTCTGAAGAATTACAAGAAGCTAACTCTCTTGATAAGCTTTTTACCAAGAATAACGACATTGAAAATTTATGGAACCAAATGACAGAAAAATTGGAAGATGGAGAAAAAAAATATCATACTATTGAGCAAATTGTAAAAAATAAAAAAAACAAGAATGATGAAAAGTACAAGACTATTTTTGCAAATTTTACAGAATTTAACAATTTGTTACTGAATGAAATTATCAAAAATCGTCTAATCGACATTCGTTTTTTTGGCGGAGCTTTCGCGATTGAAGGCTTTACTGAAACCTATACAGGGCCAATCCAGATTAACTGGGGATATTCATTAAATCCGGTAGAATTAATTAAAACAAATTCCATCACCACTAAATTTTCATCGAGCGATGATAATGAAATGGGATCAATCGGGAAAGATTACCGCCTGTACTATTCACTATTAGCCTTTCATGGCACGATCAATAAAAACGCCGCAGCAAAATCTGGTTTGACGAATGAAGATATTCGCCTTTTCCGCGAGGCTATTGTTCAATCGATTCCTGCATCCCCGACGCGAAGTAAATTGGGCCAATATCCGATACTTTTCCTGCAAGTTGAATATACAGAGAATTACAATGGCTACTTACGCGATCTGCGTGATTTTATAGATATTGAGCTCAAAACCGATACTGTCCGAAATTTTCAAGATATCCAATTGAACCTTGATAAATTGACAGCGCTTATAAAACAAAACAAAAATATAATAAAAAATATTTACTTATGGGAAACACCGTTAAATGAATTGAAATTATTACCAGACGGGTCACTGGAAGGTATCGCTATAAATGAATTAAATTTCTCTGTGTCTCAATAAAGGGGAAATGAATATGCAAATACTTGTGTTTGACATCATAGGTAAATTCGGACATTTCAGGAAATATTATTCAAATTCATCGGCATTGTCGTATGGCATTCCACCGCGAACAACGATATGCGGCATGATTGGAGCAATACTTGGATGGCCAAAGGATTCATACTATTCGAAAATGATAACTGATGAATGTAAAATTGGCGTTGCCTGTAAAAATCCGATTCGAAAAACCATTCATAAATTGAACTACCTCTATGTTAAGGGGACGAATGATTTAAATGCATCATACGGAAATCCGACTCAGGTGCCGTTTGAAGTAGTTTCAGCGCCCTTTTTAGGAAAGGACAATATTCGATATCGGATTTTCATTTCTCATAATAATGAACTAATAAATAATGAATTAAAGGAGCGTTTGAGAAAATCCCAATGCGAATTCTCATTAAGTTTAGGTTCCGCTAACTTCATCGCGTCTATCCAATTCATTGCTGAAATTAGTCCGGAGGTTTACTATGATGGTGAGCAAGCGTTAATATCTTCTGTTGTTCCATTGGAACAAATCAATGATTTTATGTTTGACCTGAATCAGGAGAAATCCTATTTAATTGAACTGGTGCCGTTTCAATTCAATGAAAAACGGGAATTGACCTGCCAGAAGGAAGTTTTATATTGTGATAGCGGAGAAGGATTTCAACTAAAACTCCATCAACCTTATTTCAAACTACGCTATCAAAACGATGAATCAGAAAACATTGTATTTATGGAATATTAAATGAACATACTATCACATTGCGAAAAGAATACTAAAGGTGAATTCGTCTATCAAAAACGCCTAATCGATCATCTTACGAATGTTACAACTAATATTTTAAAACACCTCCAAACCAATAATGGTTTTACTATTATTAATTCTACGGATCTTGATACGGTTGCCCATTTACTGGGCAACCTTCATGATCACGGGAAATATCTTTCATATTTCCAGGAATATTTGATTGATAAAGTCGAACATACTGATAAAAAAAATCATGCTTTCATTTCTGCCATCACATGCTTCAATTTAATGAAAAAATCAAATATCGTTCAGAACGATCCGCGTGGAATAATTAAATACTTTGTTTACTATTGTATTCGCCGGCATCATGGACATCTAAAAAACCTGCTTGATGATAATTTCGATTCTGTCAATAATAAAAATAATATTGGCATTCAGAAACAGGATTTGTTGAGTAGAAAGGAAATTGTAAATCCGGAGATGTGGAATCAATTCGAGATAACTGAAGATTTATATAATATTCCTTTTGATGATTTAAAAGATATCCCATATTGGTTGCAAGGACGTCTAAAATCAATTGAGCATTATTTCTTTGTGATGTATCTTTTTTCATTGCTTATCGAAGCTGACAAGCTGGATGCTTCCAATACTGAAGATTATACGCGAAAATCTATTAATCGAAAAACTGTTGATAACTTTTTAATCAGTATAAACGTTAAAAACAAAATCAATAATGATCGCGAAGAGGTAAAACAAAAAATACTGGATTCACTAAAAAGTATTGATCTATCGGAACCATCAATAATGACGTTGACGGCTCCCACTGGAATAGGCAAAACACTCGCGTCTTTAAATTTCGCACTTTATCTCAAAGATAAAATTAGGCGCGAGCAAGGCATTGAGCCTTTCATTATTTATAGTTTACCTTTTATCAACATAATAGAACAAACGGTATCAGTGTTTGAAAGGGTTTTGGAGCCCGAGCATGTAAAAGTCGTGAAGCATCATCAATATGCCGACGTTTTCAATTCAGAAAATGAAATTCCCATAGAAAAATTGATAATGCAATTGGAAACCTGGCAAGGTGACCTTGTTGTGACAACGTTTGTCCAGTTGCTTCATACCATTATCGGCAACCGGAATAGCTTACTCAAAAAATTCCATCGGTTAGCTAATTCAATCATTATACTGGATGAAGTGCAAAATATCGATGTAAAATACTGGCCTCTTATTGGAGGCGTTTTGTTTTACCTTACAAAATTTTTAAAATCACATATTATCATGATGACTGCAACACAACCTTTAATTTTTGAGACAGCACAACATCACCTTTTGCAAAACGAACATATCAATATTATTCCGCTGTTAACTGATTATGAGCGTTATTTCAAAAAACTGGATCGAACCAAACTCGTTCCGCTTTTAGACCAAACATTGCAAGATGTCGATGATTTTATTGATGTTTTTGATCAATATTGGATGCCGAGTAAATCGTGCATTATTGTTGTGAATACAATTGCCAGGTCACAAAATATATTTAATAAATTGCAAGGTCAATATCCCGAGACTGATGTATTTTATTTATCTACTAATATAATACCCAAATGCCGGAAAATATTGATATATCAAATCAAGAAAATGTTAAAGCAAAATAAACCGATTATTCTTGTTGCAACTCAATGCGTTGAGGCTGGTGTTGATTTGGATTTTGATATGGGATTTCGTGATTTGGGACCGCTTGATTCCATAATTCAGGTTGCAGGCAGAATAAATCGAAATGGTTTAAAGACTCGTCATTCACCGTTATATGTATTTGAATTTGAATCAGATTCTACGCAAATATATGGCGCAATTCTGCCGAACAGATGCAAGCGAGCATTGCTGGAAATAGAACGTTCAAATATAGAAGAAGAGATATATTTAACATTGATTCATAGATATTTTAACCTTATCACAGCACAAGATGGCAAATCGATGCAAGCGTCAATTGAAATATTTGATGCAATGAAAAAATTAAGATTTACAAAGTTAAAAAATGAGACAGAGAAAAGTGTATCCGATTTTCAACTGATCGAGCATAAATCCGGCTATACCGATGTTTTTGTCTGTATCAACAAAACAGCAGAACGCTTTTTAGATCATTTTAAAAATCGCTATTTAGCAGAAGATGACCGAAGCAAACGGCAATTGGAATACGTAAAAATTAAGAAAAATTTCAATCGGCATATCATTTCAATTCCTTCTAAAAAAGCAGTTGAATTGCAAAATTACAGACTTTTTGATGATATGTATTATATCCCAAGAAACAAGATCGAACAATATTATGATTTTGACTCCGGGTATATACGCGATATTGATGTAAATTCTTTAATCTTTTAATAAGGAACAGATCATGCCGAAAATCCGAACTTTTACGATGACAATTGGTGATGAACCATTTCAAAGCCAGGATACTCCCAAAATACGTGGATTCTTCGCATCAAAATTCTCCGAATATGTTGAAATGCATCATCATTTTGGAGATGATAAATTTGTGTATCGGTATCCACTCATACAATATAAGGTTATAAATCATGCACCGATTATCCTGGGTATTGAGAAAGGTGTCGAAATCCTACAGCGAATATTTAATCAAGTCACTGAACTTCGGATTGGAGAAACTATTATCCCAATCCGCGAAAAAAAAATTGTTCAAAAAGAAGAATTATTCGGGATTTCCGAAGACTTGCATTTTTATCGTTTTATTACTCCATGGATGGCGCTAAATCAACGGAATTACAATTCGTATCAGAATAACGATTCAAAAAAGAGAGCAGTACTTTTACAAAAAATACTCATTGGTAATTTGTTATCCATGTCAAAATCCCTTGACTATACAGTGAATGAAAAAATACTTGTTTCAACTCAAACTCAATTAAAGCGTGCAAAATTAAAAGGCAATGAAATGAACGGATTTACTGGTTCTTTTGTCACAAATTTCAATATTCCTGATTATTTCGGTTTGGGAAAATCGGTATCACGTGGTTTTGGAACTATCCAGAAAATGGTCAACACATAAAACAACATGTATTTAAATAGTAATTGTGGAAAAGCAAGAGCGATTGCATCTCTCAAAGCGATGCCATCGCTTATCTGCCGAAGTACGTACGCGTGTGTTCAAGCAGCGTTCATTACTGTTCGTTTAGAAATTTTTCATGCCACCCATCATCAACAGCTTTGGCGTTTACTGAGATATCGGTGACAATGTGCGCAGCCAATCCAACTCGATACGAGATGGAAATTCCAATTGCATCTTGTAAGAAATAAACATATATTGTATAACAAATAACATTTTGTTATACAAACAAGGAGAGCGAAAGATGTTATCAGCAACTATTTCCAGCAAGGGGGCAGTGGTTATCCCGAAAGAAATCCGAAAGAAATATGCAATCGAAGCAGGGAAAAAGGTTTTCTTTATTGAGAACGAAAACGGGGTTGAATTACGATCGTTATCCGGTGATCCTGTGAACGCATTACGGGGTTCAATGAAAACAGATAAATCGGCGCTTGAATTGTTACATGAAAGCAGAGTGCAGGATACCGACCATGAAGCATCGTTGGAACAGTATGCGAAAGGTCTGAAAAATGAAAAATAATGCTGTTGTTCTCGATTCTTTCGCCATCATCGGATTCTTGAAAAATGAGCCGAGCGCTGACATAATTCAAACAATTCTCCATAATGCCAATGATAGCAATCAGCAACTTTATATGAATACTATTAATTTCGGAGAAGTTATTTATACATGTTTACGGCAACAGGGAATCGCCTACGCGCAACTGGTGGAATCAGAAATGCTTCAACTGCCTGTTAACTACGTTGAAAATGACTGGCCGCTTGTCAAGAAAGCGGCATTTATCAAATGGAATACGCCAATTTCATATGCAAATTGTTTTGTCGCAGCCACGGCTCAACAGTTCGCTGCAAAAATTGTGACCGGAGATCCGGAATTTAAAAAACTGGAACATGCATTCGAAATTGAATGGCTGCCGCAACGGTAAATAGAAAATATAAGCGATAGCATCACTGAAAGCGATGCCATCGCTGGTACTTGTATAATAATGGCAACTCAATCATTTAAAAATCGGAAACCATTTCATGCAACTTGTCATCAACACCTACGGCACCTACCTGCACAAAGTTGGCGATTGTTTTGAAGTAAAGGTCAACGACCAAAAGCAGCAGGTGTCGGTACACAAAATCGATTCCATTATGGTGACCACCGGGGCGAGCCTGTCCACAGATGCGATTGAGCTGGCGATGCAGCACAATATCGATCTGGTGTTTCTCGATGGCTTTGGCAACCCGTATGCCCGGGTGTGGCAATCCAAACTGGGTTCCACAACGCTGATTCGCCGTAAACAACTGGAGCTGGCTGAAACTGAACAAGGTCTGGCATTGGTAATCGGCTGGATAAAACAAAAACTGGATAACCAAATGGAATTTTTGCAGGAACTGGCCCGGCACCGGGAACCCCAGCAGGATTACCTTTCCGAATGCTGTAATAAAATAGCAACATCCGGACAGAAATTAGACACATTAAATGGCACGATCGAAGACAAACGGCATGATATTTTGGGAATTGAAGGCAGCAGCGGCCGCACCTATTTTACGGCGTTATCAGAACTGATTCCCAAACGATTTCAGTTTAACGGGCGCAGCCGCCAGCCCGCTAAAGATGAGTTTAACGCGATGCTGAATTATTCGTATGGCATTCTTTACAGCCTGGTAGAGAAGGCCTGCATTATTGCCGGGCTCGATCCGTATGTAGGATTTCTGCACACCGATAATTACAACAAAATGTCGCTGGTGTTTGACTTAATTGAACCCTATCGCGCTATCGGCGATCAGACGGTGTTCTACCTGTTCAGCAAACGCCAGGTAAAAAAAGAATATTTCGATGAGATAAAAAATGGGATGACACTTAATAAAGAGGGCAAACAGGTACTGATTGCCGCCTTTAATGAACGCATGGAAAAACGCATCCGATATAAGGGACGTAACATTCAACAGAAAGATGTCATTCAGTTCGATTGTCATAAATTGGCGAATCAGTTGATTGGCAAAAAACAAAGGAAGCGCGAGTAACGGTGAAAGCGATAAAAGTTGCTGTCTACACTGTTTTATTCTCCGTTATAATTCTGGTTAAAACTGTAAAACATAACTTACAATTTATCCGGATTATTGCTAATTCGTGTCTGTCCGGGAAAGTACG
The DNA here is from genome assembly GCA_016931935.1 of Candidatus Zhuqueibacterota bacterium. Classification (GTDB taxonomy): domain Bacteria; phylum Zhuqueibacterota; class Zhuqueibacteria; order Thermofontimicrobiales; family Thiofontviventaceae; genus Thiofontivivens. The sequence goes on from JAFGDW010000091.1 coordinate 44,738, forward strand.
ATAAGCTTCCAGCTTGTCGTAATTTCGTATCCACTCAAAAAAGGATGGTAGTAACTAAAATTGAAATCAAATAGCTTCTCAAAATTTTGCAGAGTGCAGAGCGCAAAGAGCATAGCAAAAGCACAAATCTATCGCTATGCTCCATGCACTATGCACGTTGCATGTATAGCTTTACCATCCA
>JAFGDW010000092.1 GCA_016931935.1 Candidatus Zhuqueibacterota bacterium
GATGTGAACGCAGTTTCGTTTTATTTACTTATGTCAACATCAGCTCATCATCGCTTTAAGCCGACGCTCTTTGTCGGCTTAAATTGTTTTGAACGGCGATCCGATGCAACATTACTAGAACGGATGGCACTCCGCAAGCAAGGTTGGTTGAAATCGCAAGAAAAAAATTTTGTGAAAAAGGAACTCTTTACAGAAAAAATACTTCACGGCGTGGGTGTAAGTCCGGGAAATATTCGGGCGCAAGCAGCAGTGGTGAATTCACTGGCAGATGCACTCAATATCGAACAGGGCCACATTATCGTCACGCGATCCGTTGACCCGGCCTGGACGTCTGTGTTTGCCAAAGCTGCCGGACTTGTGCTGGAAGTCGGTGGTGTGCTTTCGCATGCGTCAATTGTAGCAAGGGAATTCCGATTGCCGGCGGTAACCAACGTTTCGGGCGCGACTCGACAAATTCGCGATGGGGATTATGTTGAAGTGGACGGACAAAAAGGAACAATTTCAGTGATCGGTGAGCAGTAATCAGTAAACAACTATAAATTACGTTAAGGTTACCGGAGGACGATACGATATTCATTCCTCTTACAAAATATCTCGACCGTCGGAAATTTCTGAATTATCGGCTCTGGGAATTTAGTCTGCGGAATTTTGTCCGACCATTCCCATGGTATTTTTTGGTTCGGATACTATTTCGCTATCCGGCACTGACTTGGCGAGGGATTCGGCAATATTGGCATCTTGTCAGCCAATCTTCATCCTTTCCACTGACAGGAACGATGGATATATCAACATTTGCTGCTTCTCGTTCACAAAATGAACGCCTGGTGATTGCGCCGGGATTTTGCATGAAACCATATGATATTGACGCCAAGCGTTGCCTGTGTCCCGCCGGGCATTTCAATCACCGTTGTTTGATGGCAGAACGATCGGATTTTATTCAAAAAGCTCAACTCGAATGGCCATTGCCTTGCAGCAGTTGCGATATTGGTACACTTGTTCATCATGCTGCCCGGATTGGCGCCGATGTTTACATCATGACCTCTGGGGTGGATATTGCCCGGGACCTTTACTTACCGGCTGCACACGGGACCGGCGCACGTCTGGGCTTATTTTTTCTGTGTAGATATTCAATGGAGGCATTTACGTGGGGCATGTTGATATCCGGGATGCAAGGGGCTGCCATTCCATTTTGCATGGGGGATTGTTTAAACCATCATGACTTCACGCAAGCAGATAAAGGCATCAAGGAATCACAAACACATGTCGATACCAATCAATGGCAAAATATTTTAACAATCCTGAAACAGTTACCGGGACATCAAGCAAACAATGAAGTTTTATTTGAATATGTAAAGTCTGTTTATCTGATAATGAAACGATGTGCTGTTACGGAGTCGTCTTGCGGAAAATAGTATAGTGAAAATGAATTTAGTGCCTATCTGAAAATCCGTTTATTGAAAGTGCAATCTATATTAGACTTCCGAAGTCTTCTATATCAAATCATTCAAGATTTGTAAGTTTTCGGATCGTGTTCCCGTTTTCTGTTTTCCGTTCGCCGCTATTATATTTCATTTTTATGAAAAAGTAGATACTAACAACTTCCATAGAAAGGAACTGCAATGATTTTAGATCACTACTCATTATCTCCGGTAAAGAAATTTGCTGGTGAAAATGTGAGAAATGTCACTGGCCGTGTCGTTATCGGTAAAGAAACGGGCGCCAAGAATTTCTGTATGCGGGTATTTGAAGTCGCTTCAGATGGTTATACACCTCTCCATACGCATGACTGGGAACATGAAATTTTCTTTCATGCCGGCGAAGGTGAAGTCTGGCTCGATGGAGACTGGCATCCGGTGAAGCCGGGTTCCGTTGCGTTCATTCCCGGCGGGCAGGAGCATCAAATCCGAAATTCAGCGACAGATACTTTGGTATTCGTGTGTTTGATACCGTCGGGGCCTCCGGAGCTTTAAAATATTCCGATGTTAAATTAGAGTCTTTTTATCTATTCTGCCGTGTTGTCATTCCAGCGTACAACGGCGCATCTAAGGTTGAATCCCGCGCTTTTTGCGGGAGGAATAACGCCAAAGGCCGATTAGCCTTCGGAGCATCCTGGAATGACAGACTGAATAGATAAGAATCTTTTTGGGCAGGCGTTGGAGAATTGGTACTTCGGTGAATTTATATTAAATTCAAAGTGATTTTGAGGTTGTTCATTAGAGGTGCCATAGCTCTAAGCGATGGCATCTCTTTACCCTAATCTAAAAACCACTCTGGATAAGGTATATTATTCCTGTACTGGTAATTGTATTGTCACCTGTACGCCACGCTTATCTAAATTATTCTTAATTGCAATCGTCCCGCCGTGCGCTTCCACAATCTTTTTACACAGACTTAAGCCCAATCCGTACCCACCCGTTTTTTTGGAGCGCGATTTATCGACACGATAAAACGGTTCAAACAGGTATGGCAGGTGCTCGTCCGGAATGCCCGGGCCATCATCCCGAATGAAAATCGTCATAACGTTTTCCTTCTTTTCAATTTCAACCTGAATTGTACCACTGTCAGGCAGCGCATATTTTGTGGCATTGTCCAGCAAATTTTTGAACAACAATCGCATGCGTTCTGCATCGATCATAACAATGATTGTTGAGTAATTCGTTGGTAACTGCACGCCGGGATGACGATCCGCATAGGCAGCGCTTACTTCATTTAGCAATGCGACAATATCAGTGTTGTTTAAATGAAGCTTGCCGTGAGCACCATTCAACCGTTCGGATTCCAGAATTTCGGTGATCATGGTTTCAAGTTCGGCAAGGTCGTCTGCCATACGGCGGCGATGTTCACCCTCCGGCATAAATTCCAACGCGATTTTCATGCGAGTTATCGGCGAACGCAGTTCGTGACTGACATCCATGAGTAATTGATCGCGGGCGTGAAGCATAGCTTTAATGCGTTGCGTCATCTCGTTAAACGATCGTGAAAGTTCTCCCAGTTCATCAGGTCGGACGATTGGAATTTTATGATCGAGGTTGCCGTGGCCGACCTGCTCAACACCACGCTTAATCCAGCGTAATGGGCGTAATATATAACGGATCGCCAGAAAACTCAACACGAATATGCCCGCAAGCAATAGCAATAACTTCCCCAGATTACGCCGGTGACGCTTCAGTAACATGGAAAAATTAAATTCCATAATATAGTAACTGCCATCAGCGTTGGTGATTTGAATCTGTTCGTGCCCGATTATTTGATGGGTTGCTTTATGCGGCCTTAATAGGCCATGTTTAACGATTCTACTTTGAGGTGGGTACTGCCATTCCAATTGCGTGGATTTATACTTGATGCGCAACCCATAATTTTCAGCCATTTTTCTCGCGCGGAGCGTATCCGGTGGTGATCCCAGTTCATGGGCGACATAGCCAAAGTACTGCTCCATATTTGTGTGCACCGCGTCTTTAATCGCACGATTAAACTGGCTGCCAAAAAAACCAAACACCAGGGCATCCACGGTTATACCAGTAACAATCATTACCAGAATCAGCTTTAAGAAAATGGATGAATGAATCCGGCGCATAATCCGATGCCGATACTCCCACTGCGCGTTGTGCGTCCGTCGACAGCGTTCGCGAATACTGTCACGCCCTGTGGTCATTATCACCTCCGATAAATTGGTAACCGCGGCCCCAAACCGTTCGGAACAGATGCGGCTGTTTCGGATTATCTCCGAGCTTTTGCCGCAGCCGGCTGACCAACACGTCTACTGTACGGTCGAACGACTCCCATTCAATCTGATGCGTGCTGTTCATAATGCGTTCACGGGTGAGCACTTTGCCCGGATGTTTGACAAACAGCGATAAAATTTCAAATTCCATTGTGGTCAGTATAATTTGTTGTCCTTGTAATTCCACCGATTGCCTGTCCAAATCGACGATCAATTCGCCATGTTTAATCCGGTTCCCGGACGGCACACTTGCGATGCGACGTAAAATTGATTGAATACGCGCCACAAGCTCCCGCGGCTCGAACGGTTTCGGCAAATAATCATCCGCACCCAATTCCAGCCCGACAATCCGGTCGGTGACGTCGCCACGGGCGGTGAGCATCAGGATGGGAATCGCGTGGGTTTTGCGGATTTCTTTGCAGACTTCAAAGCCATCCATATCCGGCAGCATCACATCAAGCACGATGATGTCCGGCGGATCGGATTCAATTTTATCCAACCCATCATCCGGATGTGTGACGGTTTCCACTGCAAAGCCAAATTTCGTCAAATACTCGGCAAGCAAGCTATTCAATTTTTCATCGTCATCGATAACCAACACATGTTTGGGCATAGGTGGACCTTTTGTTAACCTACGGACTATGATGCTTTAAATTTAAGAGTTCACTGATGTTTTAGTAAAATGCGTGAATGATTCTCTGATATGTAAATATTCTTTTTAATATCGGACTGCAACCTTAAATTGGCAAACAAAACACTCAAATAATACTAAATTAAGCCATGAATGTCAATTAAATAATACAAACCAGGTCATAGACTGAAACCTGGTTTGCACAAACTATCGCTTTTATTTTAATTTATCCACGCTGCTGTTTGTGGATCTCTTGCATTTTTTCCGCTAACTTCTGCCGTTGTTCCGGGGTTAATGTTTTATGGAATTCCACCAACTTATCAATCGCGTAGCTGCGAATCTCTTTGAAATCCGTTTCGCGATCTGTAAAGAAGTTGTTTAGCACATCGGCATCTATACTATCTTTTTGAACTTCATCCGTTAGTACTGTTAACATCGTTCCTTTTTCCATATGCAGCACTTCCATTTTGGAATGAATATCACGGATCATTGTTTCCAGATTTTGTTTTTGTTCGTCATTTAGTTTTAACTCCCTGGAAATTTTCCGCACCACCCATTTCGTTTTTCGTTCCGAGGACATACGGCCATGAAACGGACGACAATGACGACTACATCCGCTGAACAACATGACACCAACGACAATTAGACAAATGGCGATGATTATCGGTTTGAAATACATAGTGAACTCCTTTTAAAATATGTGTGATAAAAATTCATGGAATATAAATTTTTACATCAGCTCCATGATAATTGCTACTCACTTCCAATGTACGCGCCGGATGTAAACCAGTCGTTTCTTAATTGTGAAAAAGTGTAAAAATCACCAAAATGGGTGACAACCTTTCAGGAATTAGAACGTCATATATATTGCTTACAATTATGTTTTTGGATTCCCGCGTAGAAAGTGCTCAGTGTCGGGCTTGCAGCAATGATACGTGTATAGCAAATATGGAAGGAACCAGCGCACACGCATGGTAACACGTTATCGTCCATGTTCACATGAACATGATTCAACCATGCAACCGCAACTGTGGAGGTGTGTCATGAAATGCTGTTGGTTCTGCTTTAGCATCATTTGTTTGTTTTTTATTTCAGGCTGTGCCGGTCATTCAGTTATGCGTCCTGACATGCGTCGGACAAATCTGGCAACGTTTGAAAAAACCTGGCAATTGGTTCAAAAACATTATCCGTATGTGGAATATAAAGGATTGGACTGGATGGCCGTTTACAATCAGTTTCTTCCACAAATTCAAAATGCGTCCCCGGATGAGTTCGTAGCGTTGTTGAGCGATATGCTGAAAGTACTGCAAGACCAGCATGTGTATTTGAAAACAACCGCGGGTGATGTGGTAACTCCATATGTCTCCGACGATTTCAAACGTGCAAATTCGCTGTTTTCAATTCAGGTTGTCAAAAAATATCTCGGGGCATTTCAGGTTTCGGCTTCGGGCAATATTCAATACGGTCGGTTGCCTTATAATTTTGGCTACATTCATATCTCATCGTTCCGTTCCTACAAATTGATGCAGGAATTTTACGGATTGCAATCCTTTATCGATCGCACCGATGGCTTGATCATTGATATTCGCAATAATACCGGTGGCTATTGTACAAATGTTTACCAACTTGTCAGTTGGTTCTTGGAAGCACCGCTTGAACATCCGCCATTCTATGTAAATGGTGAGCTGCAATCCACACAGCCAATTCCCGCCTATCGGCCGAATCCGTACAAATTACCGGTGGTTGTGCTCGTCAATCGCGTGTGTTATAGCAGTGGCGATCTATTTACTCTTTTGATGAAACAATTGCCACATTTAACCGTGCTTGGGGACACAACCGGAGGCGGATCGGCCGGTGCAAACAATCATATCCCGGGGAATTATGAATTGCCCTGTGGCACAATCCTGCATTTAAGCACAATCGACTTTCGCGATTATGATGGGAAGCCCTGGGAAAATGTGGGAATTGCACCAGACATAACTGTTGAACAATCATCCGTCGCGCTTCAACGGGGAATTGACCGGCAACTCGAATCTGCATACCATTATTTACGACGTATGGACACGCAGGTGGTGGCAGAGAAATCAACGAGTGATTATGAATCACCAGTATTATTCGAAATGATGCCATAAAAAAATTAAACACGAGTAAATTATTTCGAGCCACGCACCTCCGAAGTGCATGGCATGTTTATCACTACATTACAATTTATAATAAAGAGACCCATGCCCCCTTCCATTCCAATTTCAGTCTACCTGGTCGGATTATTCATCGCATCTGTCATCCGCGCGCAATACACGCGGCATTTTTCCCGCGACCAGCGGCGGTTGGTGACTAAAAATCCGATTGATATAATTTTAACCATCCTGGCAGGCATCGGTATGTTCATCACTCCACTCTTTTACATTTTCACGGATTGGTTTGCTGCATTCGATTATCGATTGCCCGGCTGGTTGAATATTATCGGGATCATCGGGTATGGTGTATCAATTTGGATACTGTGGCGTTCACACGCGGATTTGCGGCGAAACTGGACGCCAGTGATTCAACCATCGAAAAACGCCGAACTCGTGACAGATGGCATTTATCAATTTATCCGACACCCGATGTACGCCGCTCATTTGTTATGGGCGCTTTCCCAGCCACTGCTATTGGAAAATATCATTGCTGGCTGGAGTTTTCTGGTGTTTTCAATTGGCTTGTATATTTATCGAATTCCGCGTGAACAAACATTGCTTCAGAAAAAATTTGGTGACGCCTACTCCACTTATCTTCGCACAACCGGTTGCTTGTGGCCACGATTCTGAATCCGTTCATATGACCACTTATCGACAGGATATGCCGTTTAACTAATTTCATTTCATTCGCTCCTTATAACGATGTACATTGTCTTATAACCTATAATCGTAGAAGGAGAATTGGACATGATTTTTTCGAAACCGAGTTTCAAAAATGGCTTGCTAACTGGCATAATATTAATTCTACTGTTAAGTGGCGGCCTTTATGCTCAGGAAGACATCATATTAGGAAAACGGATGACGATCACGTCAAAAGTTCTGGGTGAAGATCGTGATGTGTTTATCAGTACGCCTCGCAATTATGAGGGGTCGACTGAACGTTACCCGGTACTGTATGTGCTGGATGGTGAACGAAATTTTCAATTCAGCTCAACTATTGCCGATTATCTGTCCGCTCGAAATTTAATGTCCCAAATGATCGTTGTCGGCATTCCCAATACCGATCGCACCAGAGACTTCACCCCCACGGCAGACAAAGATCGCCAAAACAGCGGTGGCGCCGACAAATTTATTCAATTCACCAAAACAGAGCTTATCCCCTATGTCGACAATAATTATCGCACGCACCCGTATCGCGTTCTTGTCGGCCACTCCTTATGTGGCATGTTTTCCGTTTACACGCTGTTTACAAATCCTGATCTGTTTCAGGCGCATGTGGCAATCAGCCCGTACCTGATGTACGATGACCAGGTCGTTCTGAAACAAGCCGCAGCAGCACTTGAAGCGAACCCATCTTTCAAACAGACGCTGTTTATAACACTGGGGAATGAACCGAATTACGTGGAAACACTAAAATCGTTTACCGAATTGCTCACGCGAAAAGCGCCTGATATGCACTGGGAATATAAGGTATACCAAAACGACAACCACGGAAGTGTGCCGCTGAAAAGCGTGTATGACGGCTTATCCTTCATTTATTCCGATTGGCAGGTTTCCAATGATGTCGTTGAAAAAGGGTTGGATGCGATTAAGGCTCATTTTGCCAGGCTAAGCAAAAAGTACGGCTACGAACAAAAGCCATCCGAGGTTTTCATAAATGCCCAGGGTTACCGGTTGATGGGAAATAATAATATGAAACTTGCACTGGAGCTGTTCCATTGGAATGTAAAAAATTATCCGGAATCAGCCAATGTGTATGACAGTCTCGGTGAAGCGCTCGAGCAAAACGAGCAATATGATGAGGCGCTGAAAAATTATAATGTCGCCGTTGAAAAAGGCAATGCACGAAATGATCCGAATACGCCGATTTATAAACAGCATATGGACCGTGTGAAGCAGAAGCCGGGGAATACAATGTAGCGATTGATTCCCGGTTTCGCCTCCAATGAGTGGCCTCCTTAATCCCGGGGAGGCCATTTTTTTGTAAATATAATTGATGTGAGTCTGAACCTGCTACGCACTTTCAAAGTGCGTAGCACGTGGCGCCAAACGATAAATTTCGCTCGTCGAGCGGATAATCCATTTATCAAAAAATACAGCCTCTGGTCTAAATATACGACGTTCTTCATTATTTTTAGAGTAAATTTGAGCGCAATGAATATAAAACACACCACGACAAATATAATGGAGATTATTATGAATAATCGAAGATATATAACGCTGCTGATTGCGCTCAGCTTATTATTTATAATTCAATCAACCGGTAATGCACTGGAATCATCAAATCCGGCGCCAATTCCGTTTCAGCCCAATCCATTTTTATCGCTTACCCCGAATCCGGTCACATCCACAATTAAAATTGATGGCCGACTCGAACGAACCTGGCAGGAAGGTGTCAGTTTCGGAAATTTCACGGAATATGAACCGGCCGAATCACGGCAGTCGCTTGTCGACACACGAGGATATATTACCTACGATAATGAAAATTTGTACATCTCTTTTATTTGTTTCGATCCTAATATCGAACAATTGCGGGCAAATTATAGTGACCGTGATCAGATTTATGAAGATGACTGGGTGTGTGTCAGCATCGATCCATATCATGATTACCAGCGGGCATACCAGTTTTATTCCAATGCACGGGGAATTCAGGGCGACGAACTGTGGCAATCCAACGGAACTACCGATCAAAGCTACGATCTGGTGTTTAAAACAGATGCTACAATTGCCGTGGATCATTGGGCTATGGAGATGCAAATTCCATTCACCAGCTTACGATTCCCGGACAATGACCTGCAAAACTGGGCAATTCATTTTACGCGCTATTATCCCCGTGAGCAACAATACCGCTTTTCATGGATGCCAATTACCGCGAACAACAGTTCGTTCATGGCCCAGGCCGGGGAGTTAAAATTAACGATCCCCAAGATGGATGCCGATACCCAAACATTTGAAATTTTGCCTTACACCATTGCCACACAAAATAATTTCCGGGTGGATGACGCTTCGGCTGCCAATTTCGGGAAATGGTCATGGGATCAACCCGACGGCCGCGCTGGTGTTGGGATTAAATACGGATTCTCTTCAAACCTGATCGCGGATTTTACATACAATCCTGATTTCAGCCAGATCGAATCCGACGCCGGTACGATTGATGTAAATTTCCCGTTTGCTGTATTTTTTGAGGAGAAGCGACCCTTCTTCCAGGAAGGCAGCGATATTTATGCGGTCGATCAATTTACACGCGGCATTGTGCTCGATCAGTTTGTGACGCTGTTTTACTCACGTAGTATCAACAATCCGTTGGTGGCAGGAAAAATATCCGGTAAGTTCGGCAATGTCCAGATGGGTTACACCACTGCTTACGATCAGAACACACCGTTTTTGATTCCGTTCGAAGGGCGAACCGCTGTTATTCCCAGCGATAAAAAATCCATGACCAATGTATTCCGCGCTCGCTATGATGTAAACCAGCAATCATCCATCGGTGTGTTTGCCAGTAATCGGGCGGTCCGCGACGGTGGCATGAATTCGGTAACGGCGCTGGATGCTGTCGTCCGATTGAACGAGCAGTATAAATTCCTTGCATTGGCAGCGCTTACTCATACTGAAGAACCAAACGCGCCTGAATTTGATCCCTACCTCGGTGATGAGACGCTACATATTTTCGACAGGGAACGCACTGCCAAATTCGACGGCGAATCGTTTTATGGGTACATTCTACGCACAAAAATCCAGCGCGAATCGCGCCATTGGTTATATGCATTTGCCTATCAGGATATTTCGCCGGGCTTCCGCGCTGACAACGGCTTCATTACTATGGGCAGCTACAGGAATTATGAAGGTTCTGTCAGCTATGCATTCCGCTGGGATGAACATCCGTTTTTGACTTCAATCGAACCACGGATGACACTATGGCGAAAGTACAATTACGATAATATTGTAAAAGATACTGGCATCGTTCCATCGATTGTTTTTCGCTTCCGTCAGCAAACGAATCTGTCCATCTCCGGCTGGCTGTTCAACCGTGAAAATCTTCGCGGGAAACAATTCGATGACGCCCGTGAAATTTGGGGCTACATTCAGACCAATAAATGGAAAACATTCTCTCCATTTATCTATGCCAAAATCGGCAGGGAAATCAACCGACGCGGCGTTGAGGGCGATCCCAACAATCCATTCAAGTTACTACCGAACTTACGTTATAATTACGGATTCACCTGGAAACCAACGGCGCGTATGACCTGGGAAGCTAATTATCAATCCTATCGCTTATGGAAAGAATTTCGCAAGGATAAAGTGGCTGCGCAGCGGATTATTCGTAATACATTCAGCTATCAATTTACCCGGCAGATGTCTGTTCGCTTAATCGGAGAATTTAACAATACCAATTATCACGATTCGTATTTGTCCGAGCGAATAAACCAGAAAACTTTCGCAGTCGATCCGTTGGTTAGTTACAAACTGAACGCGTTTTCTGTATTCTATCTTGGCGCACATTTCGGCGCCCAAAATAATATGTATCTGGACTGGAATGAAGTCCGATTGCAGGATCAATCCGTTTATTTGAAATTTCAATATTTATTTGAAACCTTGTAAGCAGGAATTGCCGGAATAAATCAGTATGGATCGCACAATTCCGTAAACAAAAATGGTTATCATGGTGCATTTCCTTCCATTGTGTGGCGCATGCCCGACACATGCGCCACACACTTTATTTTAATTTTACAACCTTTTCCCGACTTTCCCTGTCTAATACAAATAGATACTGAAACCGGATAGAAAAGCACGCGTATTAAAAGCTACTTGCATCCTGCGGATATCAACAATCGCACAGATATAAATCTGAAAAACCTTTCAAATTTAGTACTGAGGTGTATCATGAAGACACATCACAACGTCTTAATAATTTGGATAACACTCATACTAAGCATTTCGATACCTACACAGTCCATTAAAGCTGATTTGAACACGCTACCCGATTTTGAACTGCCTATTCCCAGCTTGCCTTCTCCCGGAATCCGGGACACAGTGCTTACGCTTCGTTCGGTTGAAAAATCCAATAACTTGTATACGCTCACCTATCATGGTGGATACAGAAATGTATTGGAACGTATGAATCAAGACGTGCTGGACCACGGCACGACACTTCAGTATAGTTGTACCATGTTTTCTGCATTGGGAAATCCGGACGGCCCATTGATGGCACGGAATTTTGACAGTCCGGCCAGCGCTGTTTTATTGGGCCATTACAATCCACCCGATGGCTACTCATCCGTGGCATTTTCACGAATGAACGACCTTGGTTTCAACGATCGTCCGGATTTTAAAGAACTACCGCTTTCCAAACGGATTCAACTATTGAATGCGCCTTTTTATGCGATCGACGGCATGAACTCACAGGGTGTGGCCATAGCGATTGCCCAGGTTCGCCCACAAAATGTGAAAATTAATCCCAATAAAAAGACCATTTTTATCACCATGCTCGTGCGTGAAATTTTAGATCACGCCGCGAATATTGATGATGCAATAGAGCTAGTGTATCAATATAACATCATCGATCGCACCTCAAATATCATTTCCAACCACCTGCTAATCACTGATGCCAGCGGTCGTTCCGTAATTATTGAGTACAACGCAGGCCAGTGGAACATTGAACCCAACCGCAAACCCTGGCAGGTGATTTCCAATATTCCTACAGTTGATGTATCGCTGAACGAACGGATGTCGATGTGTTGGCGTTTCAAGACCGCTCAGGTACAATTGGCCCACTTTCATGGAAATTTTCGCTGGAATCAGGCGCTGGAAACGTTGATGAGTATTTCCATGAAAAACACTCAGTGGTCATCAATTTATGATTTGAAAAACCGGATTGTGTTTGTATCGTTACATGCCCAGCCGGAGGTGCTGACGTTTAAGGTGGAGTAATTTTTAGTTGTGAGACGTAACAGAGCAGAGCGCATGGTGCTATCGTAAATTTTCACAGGGAAAACGTGCTACGCACTTCTGTCACCGGGAATGTGTACCATACAAAAATATTGGCCGTTTTAAAACGAATGAAAGTGCGTAGCACGTTAGCATTTAAATTGGCTGTTAATACATACGAACTTTGTTTACTAACTTTCATTTTGGCTCTATATTTACAAATTAATCTAGTCTGAAACCGAAAACTCCCCACAAATATCATCATACAGTAAAAAACCATCACGCGTAAGACGAATCAAATTTGCATTCATTTTTATCAAAGCCGGCAGTTGGGATTCAAGCCTTCGTAACGCTGCTGCATACCGCGTTCCAAATTCATACCCGAATCGCTGCTGATAATCTATCAGGTCAATCCCCCGACCCGTTCGTAATCGCAGCATGATATATTCAGTTTCCTGAGTTGAATTATCCAATTGCTCGGCGCCATCAATCGGCATTTTCCCCTGATCGATTAATTTCAAATAGCGATTCAACGACCGCACATTCCACTGCCGGTTGACTCCCCAATATGAATGCGCCGACGGCCCCAGCCCCAGATATGGGCTACCATCCCAGTATTTTTGATTGTGCCTGCTCTCAAAACCCGGACGTGCAAAATTAGAAATCTCGTAATGTTCAAATCCGTACGTTTCAGCCGTCTCAATTGCCAGCAGGTACATCTCCCGTTCCAGCTCATCCGTGGCTGCACGAATTTTACCGGTGCGCCGCCAGTCGTCGAATTTCGTTCCGTGCTCATACGTCAGGCCGTACATGGAAAGGTGTTGAACATCCAGTTCGATTGCGGACATCAGATTTTCACGCCACACATCCAATGATTGGCCGGGAAGTCCGAAAATCATATCGACACTCATGTCATCGAATCCGGCTCGCCGTGCTTCGTGGACAGCCTGCCGGGCGGCGGTAGCATCATGCAGGCGCCCCAGCAATTTCAATTCGTCATCATGGAATGATTGCACGCCAATGCTGATGCGGTTTATGCCCAATGCTTTGTACGATTTTAATTTTTCGAATTTAATACTTTCCGGATTGACCTCGATCGTAATGTCGAGATTTTCAGTGAAATGAAAATTGGTATGGGCAGAATTTAGAATCGTTGCAATCTGCTTATCCGACAAAACGGATGGCGTGCCACCACCGATGTAAATCGTTTCAAATGTGATTTCCTGCCAGGGCATAATTGACGCATACATTTTCATTTCTGCACACAGGGCAGCTACAAAATCACCGTATTGTGGCTCCGGAGCGACTTCCGAATAAAAATCACAATAAAAGCATTTTCTGTGACAAAACGGAATATGGATGTATAACGCAGCGTTCATAAAGAAGCTTTCAGCCATCAGCAAACAGTTAATAATTCGATTGGATTTAATTCCACTAACAATGTAGTTTTAATATTTGATCACCATTTGTTTTTTCAAAGAGATTATACGCTATCCAGAGTGGTTTTTAGATTGGGGCAAAGAGATGCCATCGCTCCAAGCGATGGTATCTCTAATGGGCAACCTCAAAACCACTTTGAGTTCAGTATAACCACTTGTACTACGGTTATCCAGTTAACTCAGCAAACGGTTATTACTCGCTATCATGGAATCCGACCATCGGCTGAGCCTGTCGAAGTCGACACATTCACTAAATTGGGCCGTTTTATTGCCTTCGACACCGTTCGTGCCGCGAACAGCAGCAGCACGCCGCTGCGAGACGGCAAGCTCAGGCAACGTCATAATCTTTATATAACCAATAAATTAATTTTGCTGACTAAACTGGATAACCGAACACTTGCCCATTTGCTTATAAACCAAACGCCACAATTCTCCGGTGAAAATTGTGGCGTTTGAGTATTTTTGAAATCATTTTTTTTGAATTGTATTAGCGAATCAGATCGCCAATGCGGTTAAACCGGATTTTTTTGTAAATACGATACAACGGCACATATTTGTCCCACGACCAGTAGATAATTAACGCCTGGCCGACAACATTCTTTTCCGGCAGAAATCCCCAGGCACGGCTGTCCGCGCTGTTGTCGCGGTTATCGCCCATCATAAAATAACTTCCTTCCGGCACTTTCACCGGGCCAAAATGGTTATTTGCATTATATTGGCTATCGTAATGCCGAATTGTATATTTTTTGCCCCACGAGGTCGTAATCCGATAGTATAAAATATACTGTCCCTCCTCGGGATCATAAACCCGTTTAACAAATTCGGATTCGCCCTCCTTTTCGCCATCTACGTACAGATCGCCATTTCTCACTTCCACCGTTTGACCGGCAACTGCTACACAACGCTTAATGTAATCCAGCTTTGTATCCAACGGATATTTAAATACCACGATATCGCCACGTTTTGGTTTTTTGAAGCCCGGTAGTTTAACAAATGGTAACGGTACATTAATCAGTGGAATTCGGTCCGGGGTACGGACGCCGTAGATGAATTTGTTGACAAGGAGAAAATCACCAACTAGCAGAGTGTCTTTCATAGAACCCGTGGGAATGCGAAATGCCTGAACGACAAGCATACGAAGGATCATTGCCGCAACCAGCGCAACCAGAATCGCTTCCGTATATTCCCGGATTATATTTTTTTTCGGCTTTTCCTGTGTGGACATTTTTAATTCTACTCCAGTTCGAATGGTTGGACTGTTTTCAGTCGGGATTTTAAAAGTTTAACTTACGAAATATTTTTTAATAAATCAAGCAAAGAGAATTTTTTGGGGGGAAATTTAATCCGCAGATCCCCATTTAAGCCGACAAAGAGCGTCGGCTTAAAGCGATGATGAGCTGATGTTGACATAAGTAAATAAAACGAAACTGCGTTCACATCTA
>JAFGDW010000093.1 GCA_016931935.1 Candidatus Zhuqueibacterota bacterium
AAACGTCTCTGCTAAAGGGATGCGGCCTAAATAATGATTGAACTAACCCGCGCAAAAAACGCGCGGGAAGCTCATCATCGCTTTACATGTAATCAAAACAAAATGTAAGCATAACGTTGAACAGCATTTTTTGAAAGCAGAGCAATTTCGTCGGTAGTTTAAAACGGGAAATTTGTTCATGAAACATTACAAAATTATTTTTCTAATGCTCAGTTGTCTATTGCTCTTCGTCACAATTTCATGGGGACAGGAAGCCCGGATAAAGCCAGGTGATGCTCTGCAAATTTATGTTCATCAACAGGAAGAGCTATGTCAAACAGTAATTGTTAAAGATAACGGTACAATTGAGTACCCGCTTTTGTACGGTATCCCCGTGGATGGGATTACAATCACTGAATTACAACAACTCCTTAATACACAAATATCGAAATATTTTGGGCAGGCAACCATGGTGGCCATTCGAATAGCTCCTGTTTATCCGATTCATGTAGAAGTAATCGGACAGGTCGTGCGGCCGGGTTTACATACTGTATTAAATACGACATCATTGCTGGGTATAATCGGCATGGTCGGTGGGGTCGCTCCAGGTGCACAACTTTCACAGGTAAAGATAATTCGAAAAGAAAATGGAAAGAGTATTGAACATATCTGCGATGTTACAGGCGTTATCATGAAAGGTGATTTAACCATGTTGCCACTTCTGAAGGATGAAGATGTTATCTTCATTCCCGGAAATCCGGAAACTGCAACAATCAAGGTGTTAGGGGGAGTAATGCGACCGGGGACATTTGAAATCAATTTTCAAACGAATCTGCTTGATGTTCTCTTCCTTGCAGGCGGTCCCACTCGCAATGCGAAATTGAAGGAAATACGTATAATTTCCGACGCTGATGAAAATGTCAAGCAAGTTAAAATCGATGTGAACGAGATAATTAATAAAAATAACATCAATTTATTACCTGTTATTAATCCGGGCGACATTATTTATATACCCGAAAGAACAATTACGTGGATGAGTTTTGTTAATTGGATGAGAGATTTGACAGTATTTGCTACTTTATTTTATTTGATTTCGCAAAGCAATAATCGCTGATAAATAAAAATCAACTTCGGTAAAATCGCTCATAAGTAGTTGCCGTTCAAAAATTACAAGTTTTTGCGTGAATTAAATCTGCTACCTGGAATATATCTTCGAATGAATCTCCGGCAGATTCACTCGATGGCACCATCAATCAAAGATCCGGAAGGATAAACCCGGCAACTTAGATACTACTCAAAATTTTATGGGGTTAACGTGGAAGAAAATAATTTTCAATTGAACGAACCTGATCAATCCATTTCGGTTATTTATTTCCAGATAATTAGAAGGCGAAAATGGCTGATTTTTTTCTGTACAATCGGAATTCTGATACCGGTCATTTTAGTCACAATGTACATTCGTCCTGTTTATGAGGCGCAAGCGACAATTTTATATGATGAGCCGAAAGATACAATGTTTGCCCTTGATGTTGGTCAGCCTTTTTATAATAAAAGCGCTATCATGAATGTAACCGAGCAAATTAAAAGTCGCTTGTTAGCCCGCCAGGTTGCAAACTCTTTATCACCTGAAATCAAGGACTTATTTAAACTACCTTCAACGATCCCATATAATTTGACGCCAGAAGATTTAATCGCATTTGAATTGCAGAAAAATTTGAGCATAGGTACAATCCGAGGCAGCGATATTGTCAATATTTCGGTCCGCGCACACGATCCGATTGCTGCCCAGGTGATTACCAATACTTATGTCGAAAAATTGATTGCATTGAATATTAAAAGCAACCGTGAAGAGATTAGCAGTATCCGCGATTTTATTGAAAGGCAGATTAACACATTTCAACAGAAAGTTCAAATTGCTGAAGATTCTCTGCGCGAATTCCGCGAACGAAATAAATTGGTCGAATTAAGTAATTCATCCAAGGATATTGTCAAGCGTGTTACAGATATAGAAGTTACTTATAATGAAGCGCTTTCAGAGCAAGAGGCATTGAAGCAGCGAATTAAGTATATGGAAGCAAAGCGGAAAGAATTAGCACCCACGCTTGCCTATTCCGATAACTCAGATGCTCAGCAAATGAAAAATCAGTTGTGGGAACTCGAAAATCAATATTATGCATTGCAATTTAAAGGGACATCGGAAAATGATTCGCAAATGACAGCGTTGCAGGAACAAATAAATAGTATAAAACACAATTTGATACAATTTATGATTAATGGCACCAAACAAAATAGTTTGGATGTTCCGCTTGCTCAGGTTCAAAAAGTAATGCAGGAATCGGCTACGCTGGAATTTGATTTAGTTGCAGCCACAGCAAAGGTGACTAAACTTAAAGAAGTGATGGATGAATATGAAGCTGATATGCAGTCATTGCCGGGCAAAGAACTTGAGCTTGCAAGATACATCAGGGAACGAACAGTGAATGACAAAATTTATACCACATTGCTTGAAAAACATGAAGAAGCCAAAATTACGGAAGCTGGTAAAGTTGGTGATATTCGGATTATTGATCTTGCGGATGCACCAATAAAACCGATTTTACCCAAAAAGAAACGCAATCTGGCACTGGGATTGGTGTTGGGTATGGGCTTCGGGATTGGACTTGCATTTTTTCTGGATACATTGGATACCAGTTTGAAGACCCATGAACAGGTTGAAAAAGCCCTGGGAGTTCCGGTATTGGGTATCGTCCCCATGATAAATACGAATGGATTTATGAAAATTAAAAGGAATCCCAAACATAGAATTCAGGATTATGAAAAACGGATCGTTCAATCATTTTCCGATTCTCCTGAAATCATCGAGGCATATCGGAATATACAGTTAAATTTTGAATTCAGCAATGTGGAAGGTAATATCAAATGTCTTTTGTTGACGAGCGCTGGTCCGGGAGAGGGAAAAACATTAACGACTATAAATATTAGCCGATTATTCTCGCTTGATCGTAAGAAAACCGTACTTGTCGATTGTGACATGCGTCGGCCAATGTTGCACAGAATTCTAAAAAAAGAACAAACGCCGGGTTTGTCAAATATTCTCATCAACCGGGCTCAAACGGATGAATGTATTCATGAAATTTATGAAAACTTTTATCTGTTACCAAGTGGAACTGTGCCACCTAATCCATCTCAATTACTTGGTGGCGCAAGAATGCAGGAGCTGCTTGAGGAAATCAATGGAAAGTTTGACCAAGTCGTTCTTGATTCACCGCCTGTGATAGCAGTTACCGATGCAATTATTCTCAGCCGTTTGGTTGGTGGCGTATGTCTCTTGATACGATCAGGAAAAACAAGCCGCGATGCCGCACGTCGGGCTAAACAAATCCTGGAAGAGAAGAAAACGCAATTGATTGGTGTGATTTTGAATGAAATTAATATGAATCAGACCTATGGGTATTACGACAGTTACTATAAGTACTACAGCAAAAAGGAGCAAGCGACTTTGAATCGATCCTTACGATTTTAGGAGATATCATTATGTCGGTTGATGAAGTACACTGTTTTTTCAATCGTCATCATCGTCTAATTCGCCAGCAATCAACCGACCAATTAAAATGAAAATATTATTTCTACCTCATGGTTATTTAGTCCGAATGATTATTATAATATTTTTATAATGTGATTGCCTGAGCTTGTCAAAGCAGCAGATCTACAGATTTTTAAAATAGGCTGACTTCAATTGTCCTTGCCGACATTTCAAGAGAGGCTCGCATGGTTGCGTCTCCCTGATTTGTAAACGAGTGTCGGAAATAGTTAATCCTCTTTAGCCCAGCGAATATGGGACTGACGGGGCGGAGCTATGCCCGGGGCGATTGAAATCGGGTTAATAGTTGGAGCTAAATATCTCATGTCTTCAAAATCAAATAATGATATTTGTTCAGATGGTGATATCAGATTGCTCATGCAGGCGCATGATAACTGGTACGATGAAACTGATTTTATCAGAATATTAAAAAAGGAGAGAAATAGAAGTAATCGTACTGGTTTACCAATATCTCACATTATTATAGATTTCAAACAAAATGATAATGGGCATTTTCAGGTTTCAAAGAAGAGTTACCAGGATTTCATTGGTAAACTGACAACGCTTGTTTCCAAAAATACGCGGGATTTTGACGTGAAATATATGTGCAAAAGTAGTAGGATCGGAATATTGTTAATTGATACGGATTTGCCCAAGGCAAAAGTTTTTGTTGAACGGATTTCCAAAGTACTTTATAATTATTTCACACCATTAGCGAAAGATGAACTAACAAATTTTATTGATTCGATATCGATTGCATCTTACCCGCTAAATCATATGCCTGGTTGTGTAAAAATCGAAGGCGTACCAACAATTATTCATAATATTAGTTTTGAGCGTGATATACCTGCACATAATCCACAATATAAATCATCATTTAAGATGCACATGAATTGGCGGCTCCAGCCAACAATTGATGGAGCAATCGCGTTAGATTCACCAATTTTGTTAGATTTGAATTATGAAAATCATATCCGGGCACTTTCACGTTTTGCCAAACGAATGGTGGATATTATCGGCGCGATAATTGGCCTCGTGCTACTTGGTATCCCCATGCTTGGTATTGCACTATTAATCAAATTCACATCGAACGGACCGATTTTATTTCGCCAACGGCGTGCAGGCTATTTGGGCAGGATGTTTACATTTAGGAAATTCCGCACGATGGAATGCAATACTGATGATTCGATCCATAAAGAATATGTGAGCAAATTGATTAAAGACGAACTTACCGGACTTAATCAGGGAACAGATGATGAACCGGTTTATAAAATTGTTAATGATCCACGGGTCACCAGAATTGGCAGGCTTCTGCGGAAAACAAGTTTTGATGAGCTGCCACAGTTTTTCAATGTTCTGAAAGGTGATATGAGTCTGGTAGGGCCTCGTCCGCCGATTCCTTATGAAGTGGATCAGTATAAACAATGGCATTATCGACGTTTGCTGGAAGTAAAGCCGGGCATAACGGGCTTATGGCAGGTCATGGGAAGAGATAAGGCACGGTTTAACGATATCGTTCGTTATGATATTCAATATATTGAAAATTGGTCGCTTTTATTAGATTTCAAAATCATTCTGAAAACGTTCATTGTAATTTTCCATTTTAAAGGACGTTAAAAGAACAATTTGAAC
Source organism: Candidatus Zhuqueibacterota bacterium (assembly GCA_016931935.1). Taxonomy (GTDB): domain Bacteria; phylum Zhuqueibacterota; class Zhuqueibacteria; order Thermofontimicrobiales; family Thiofontviventaceae; genus Thiofontivivens. The sequence goes on from JAFGDW010000093.1 coordinate 5,192, forward strand.
GATTAGGATAAATCCTTAAAGGGGCAAATATGGAGAAATTAGACATTGCAGTTATCGGATGTGGGTATTGGGGGCCAAATTTAGTACGGAATTTTTACCAGCTTTCTGATTGCGCAATGAAATATTGTTGCGATTTATGCGAAGACAAATTGAAACGGATGGCATCTTTGTTCCCTTCAATTACACCGGTGAATCGCCTGGAAGATATTATTACTAATGCGGAAATTCAGGCGGTGGCGATTGCAACGCCCGTATATTCGCATTATAAAATCGCCAGGGCATGTCTGGAACAAGATAAGCATGTGCTAATCGAAAAGCCAATGGCATCGTCGACAGAAGAGTGCCTTGAATTAATTGCTTTGGCAAATCAACGAAAACGGGTGTTGATGGTCGGGCACACATTTGAATATACCGCAGCGGTAAATAAGGCAAAAGAAATTGTTGCCAGCGGTGAATTGGGTGAAATTTATTACATCTCATGCGTGCGGGTCAATTTAGGATTGTTTCAACCGGATATAAATGTGGTGTGGGATTTAGCGCCTCACGATATTTCCATTATTTCATACATTCTGAATCAGGACCCTGTCAGTGTTGGCGGACAGGGCAAGGCCCATTACAATAAAAACATCGAAGATGTTGCCATTATATCATTAAACTATCCAAATGGTACGATTGCATTCATTCATAATAGTTGGCTCGATCCGGATAAAATCCGAAAAATTACAATTGTCGGAAGCAAAAAAATGTTGGTTTATGATGATATTAATCCCAACGAAAAACTGAAAATTTATGATAAAGGAGTTGAAACCCCACCATACTATGACACTTATGCGGAATTTCAATTTTCCTATCGATACGGAGATATTCACACGCCTCATATTAACAATTATGAACCATTACGTAAAGAGTGCGAGCATTTTGTTGAATGTATTCGTGATAATAAAAGGCCGCGAAGTGATGGATACAGCGGTTTGCGAGTCGTTTCCATACTTGAAGCAGCCAATCGATCGTTGCGAAATGGCGGCGGTTATCAAAAAATTAACCAGTATGAATCCGCTCGTAATTAAATTCCCGGAGATTGTATGCAATTTCAAAGCATTGAATCGGATGTTAAATTGGGACGGAATGTCAGGATTTTCAATTTTGTTAATTTGTATGGATGTGAAATCGATGATGACACAAAAATCGGAGCATTCGTGGAAATTCAGAAGGGCGTGAAAATTGGTAAAAAATGTAAAATATCCAGTCATACATTTATTTGTGAAGGAGTTACCATCGAAAGTGATGTGTTTATAGGACATAATGTGACATTTATTAATGATATGTATCCCAGGGCGACAGCAGCAGATGGAAATTTGCAAACAGAGGCGGATTGGAAATGTGTACCGACGTTAATCAGGCAAGGTGCCTCGATCGGTTCCAGTGCTACAATTTTATGCGGCGTAACAATTGGTGAACGAGCAATCGTCGGCGCTGGAAGCGTTGTGACAAAAGATGTCCTTGCCGATACGATTGTCGCGGGAAATCCCGCGCGTGTGTTGAGAAGAATCGGCAAATAGTAATTCTGGTTGTGGGGGATGAGATAAGTTTAAGTAATTTGTTTTAGTCAAATTTCTCAGCAGCATTAACGAAACTAAAATATCTCCCCAAAGAATGGAAAAACCAATGCAGATACCATTTCTGGATTTAAAAGCGCAGTACGAAACCATCAAGCAAGAGGTGGATGCTGCAATTCAACAGGTCATTGCCAGCGCTGCATTTGCCGGCGGTTCGTTTGTGGAAAAGTTTGAAAATGAATTCGCAATCTATTGCAAGTGTGATCATGCCGTCGGTGTCGGCAGCGGTACTGATGCATTATGGCTGGCCCTGCTTGGCCTTGGTATCGGAGCCGGTGATGAAGTGATAACGGTCCCAAACACTTTTATTGCCACAGCAGAAGCAATTAGTTATTGCGGCGCAACTCCGGTTTTCATTGATGTGAATGAAAATACGTATAATTTGGATTCAACCAAACTTGAAGCCGCAATTACATCACGAACAAAAGCTATTATTCCGGTACACTTGTTTGGACAAATGGCGGATATGGATCCGATCATGGAAATTGCCCGGCGGCACAATCTATTCGTGGTTGAAGACGCGTGTCAGGCACATGGCGCTGAATATAAAGGATGTCGGGCGGGTTCGGTCGGGCATGCCGGCTGTTTTAGTTTTTATCCCGGAAAAAATTTGGGTGCATATGGGGAAGCTGGTGCAGTTGTGACCAATGACACGGACCTGGCAACCAAAACACGCATGCTAAGGGACCATGGACAATCGCGGAAATATTATCATCGGTATATTGGCTGGAATGCACGCATGGATGGTATTCAGGGGGCAATACTGAGTGTTAAGCTAAAACATCTTGATACCTGGAGTAATGACCGCCGTATCAATGCACATTTGTATAATGAATTATTGAAAAATGTAAAGGACGTTATTACACCGTATGAAGCAGAATGCGCACGGCATGTATATCATGTTTATGCTATTCGTATAGCACACCGACAACAGCGACTGCAACAACTAACCGAACAAGGAATTCATTGCAGTATTCATTATCCCTTGCCGATTCACCTTCAGGATGCGTATCTGTCGCTTGAGCTGAAGCACGGAAAATTTCCGATCACTGAGAAGTGTGCTGATGAGTTTCTCTCACTGCCGATGTATGCGGAATTGACAAAAAATCAGATTGAATATGTCGCACAGCAAATAATAAATCTATGCCAATAACATATACTTCCAATTTCCGGTGGTACGAACATTAATTTCTCCTGTAAAATAAAAAACAGAATAATTGCATTCTACTATTTCTTTAAGCCAGTAATTCCCAGACGAATTCAACTCGTGTTGCGACGGAAGCGAATTGTCAAACAAATGGCTACTAATGCTCACGTTTGGCCAATCAATTCGGGGGCAACCAGACTGCCGCCAAATTGGTCGGGATGGCCGGGGCAGAAACAGTTTGCATTAATTCTCACGCATGACGTGGAAACAGCTCGTGGGCAAATGAAGTGTCGGGCTCTTATGAATCTGGAAATGGAGTTGGGATTTAGATCGTCATTTAATTTCGTGCCGGAGCGATATCGGGTATCACCAGAATTACGCGCGTTGTTGACACACTATGGATTTGAAGTCGGTGTGCATGGATTAAAACATGATGGTAAACTCTACAAATCTGAAAAGATTTTTAAACAACGTGCCATCTACATAAATCGTTATTTAAAAGCATGGAATGCCGTGGGATTTCGTTCGCCGGCAATGCATCACAATTTACAATGGCTTCATCAATTAAATATTGACTACGATGCATCCACTTTCGATACTGATCCGTTTGAACCCCAGCCCGATGGAGTAAAAACAATTTTTCCGTTCTCGGTGATGCAAATTTCACCGCAGCACTGGTATGTGGAGCTCCCTTACACACTGCCGCAGGATTCCACATTATTTATCTTCATGCAGGAACACAGTATAAATATCTGGAAAGAGAAATTAGCGTGGATTGCTGAGCATGGTGGTATGGCGTTAGTTATCACGCATCCTGATTATATGAATTTCAGCGGAACCAAATTTAAAGTGGATGAATATCCTGCACAATATTATGCGGAATTTCTCCAGTACATTCATTACTACTATCAAGATCAGTATTGGCAAGTTCTACCCAAAGAGCTATCCCGGTTTTGGTTGAACAGTTATTCGCTTAAACAGAAAACTGAAATTGCGCAAGCAATGTGACTTCATTACTGAATACCATATCAAACCCCAAAACACATGAAAACGCTAGACATACTTGAGGCAATCGGAAATACTCCGCTAATAAAATTGCGTAAACTGACGCAACGAAATATTTTTGCCAAGGCAGAGTTTTTAAATCCCGGCGGAAGCATAAAAGACAGAGTCGCTAAATACCTGATTGAACAGGCGGAACAGGACGGTACTCTGAAAAAAGGTGTTACCATTGTTGAACCCAGCTCTGGCAACACCGGGATTGGGATGACTTTGATAGGCGTGCAAAAAGGTTATCGTGTCGTTATTGTCATGCCGGAAAATATGAGCGAAGAACGCAAGAAAATTATTCGGGCGCTTGGTGGAGAAATTATTTCCACACCGGCGAAAGACAATATTCATGGTAGTCTTGAAAAA
>JAFGDW010000094.1 GCA_016931935.1 Candidatus Zhuqueibacterota bacterium
GATGGTAAAGCTATACATGCAACGTGCATAGTGCATGGAGCATAGCGATAGATTTGTGCTTTTGCTATGCTCTTTGCGCTCTGCAAATTTTTGAGAAGCTATTTGATTTCAATTTTTATTACTACCATCTTTTTTTGAGATGATACTGATAATGGATAATAAGATCACGCACGCCATGTTTTTTCCTCTGCCCGAATGAATCAGAAAACATTGTTTACTAAAATGAACAATCAAAGGAGTTTTCCGATGCACGAAAATATCGACCTCATTCTGGAAAATCAAACGCTTAAAACTGAATTTGCTATCCGTAATCTCGATTTAAGTCAGGTATTTTACCCGACACCGGAGGACCTGGAACGGGAAAACCGCCATTTGGCGGATTTGCTGGATTGGGTGCAAAAGTGGACTGAGAGCGGCGACCGGAAATCCATGGAGAAGCAAGGTTATATGTATCCGCCAATCGAACCGGGGATTTCACCCGACGATGACTGGTATCTGTTTGTGCGATGGATAAATGGTAAGCCGACGCGCATGAAAATTAAAGATTACATTCTCCCGTACTTTGTCCCTAAAAAACTGGAACACCTGTCCGATGATGAAATCCATAAAGAAATTGAAAAATTTGTTGAGCAGCTTGAACGGAATCATATAGGACTCGATTTGAATGATAATATTCCGTTGCCGCTGATTTATCGGCATTTGCTGGAAATCATGGAAGATGAATTTGAAGTCATCAGTACGGGTTGTTGGCATCTCGATGGATGTACAGGTTTTTGTCCCGACTGCTTCCAGCGGCCATGGTGCGATGCAGGCGGTGATGGCTGCTGGCAAGAAGACGAAGCCGTCGGTGAAATGGCGCTGATCGATGCGGTAAAGCAATATGTGTCCCCAAGCCCGGTTTCATTGCGGATATTGCAGGCGCGACAGGCCGAACACGATCGAGAGTTTGCTGAGTTTGAAGCGCATCCACCGGATTTGGGCGATTTTATCGAACCCCTGCCATCCGATTTTGACGATAGCGATGATGATTTACCATTTTAATTATATTACTGATTGAATCATCACATACAAAATTGAATCACACATAAACCTGAAATGGAGACGAGTTATGCCCAAAATTGCGATGTCAAGTAGTGCCATGGTATTAGCCCCGTGGATTAACGCGCTTCAAGTCGCTGCTGAAATCGGATATGATGCATTTGAAATTGATTTTGTGTTCCCTTCCGCGGATGTGGATACGGTTTCACCGGCCGATATTGACCTGGCCAAACAAATAGCTAAGAGCGTTGGCCTGGAATTGTGCGTGCATGCGCCGTTTATTGAAATGAACATTGCAGCGTTCTGCAAGGGCATTCGGGATGAATCCATTCGCTACGTCAAGCGATCGATAGATTTTTGTGCCGCCATTGGTGCGGAAACACTCGTCGTTCATTCGGGAGATTATACCTATCAATTGCCGACTGGTAGTTCCCGTCACAATAATGAAGGCATGAGGCGGCAATGGTTTCTGAATATCGATGCACTGAAACAAATTACCGATTATGCGGATGAGCATGGTATAATAGTTTGTCTGGAAAATTTGGGATTCAAGAGTGTCGATCAAACCATTGCTGACTTATTGGAAATCCGCGAGGCAATTGGTAAATCGTTGAAATTTACCCTGGATATTGGGCATGCCCGGCTCAACGTCCCCGGCGGTGTGAAAGAAGCAATCCGGCTGTTTGGTGACAATGTCCGTCATATCCATTTCACTGATAACAATGGAAAGTATGATGACCATCTGCCGATTGGCGATGGTAATTTTGACTACTCCGGATTTGTGGATTATATAAACGCATTCCCGCATATTGTGACGCTTGAGGTTGTGAGTATTGGCGTGGATCCGGGGCCGGCTAGGAAGAGTTTGGAGTATTTTAAGACGATTTGGAAATAATGTAAAAAGAATTAGGATATGCATGTGTCCGATTTTGCCAGCCACGGCAGGACTATTTTAAACGTACTTGATTGGATAATTCTGCCTGAACCATTTTGCCAATATTGTTTTGCCCCCCCTGTCGGGCACCGAGAATAGCGATCGCTGGGAAATGATTTTGCAGATTTAATAAACATTTAATTTAAATGACGCTCGATCATTTCATCACTGCAAATTTAAAGTGGTAGTATAAATATACAGGGAAACGTCTAAAAAAAGCAAGTGATATTAAATTGAAAATTAAAAAAAATGGATTCAAATAAAAATGAACTCATAATGTTAACGCCCCATCCATCCACTCCCGCACACGAATCCCTGCCTGAGCTGCACGTTCAACAATCTGCGGATGACGTACCAGACCACCGGGATTGCCGCCGATCGGACTGTTGCTGAGATTGTGCCACAGGCAGGCAGCTAGCCATTTTTTGACCGGCGTGCGTTGTTCGCCAAGCCAGGCGTAGGTGCGAAGAATTTCGTTCTTCGGATCAAAGCCGAAGTCTATATGCCCCAGATCCAGCAGCAGAAACGGCATGGGGACGCCAAGCAACCATTTGTCGAGCGCCAGCACATAGCCAAATAATAACCGGCCCAGCCGCTCATGTTCAGTTCCGGATCGTCGTGATGGAATTTTCAATCGTCCCGTACCGATGCCATGAATCCAGCTTTCGATATAACGAAATGTATTGTGGTGACAATCCGATAACGTGTGTACACCGGAGGCAATCGCACAGCATGTCTGATATAACTTCTGTTTTTCCGGATCGCTAATTTGATTGAGTGTGGTTTGGAACTCCGGTTTCCAGCGCGGATGGATGGCGGGTAATCCTGCCTGTTCGGCTATTATCCGATCTTGTGCTGCTCCCTGTCCTTCATCACCGAACAAATCAGCGACACGCTGCTCCTGTTCGTGTAAAGCATTCGCATCCAACAGAAGCGATTCCGCTGGATTATTGCTTGCGAAAAATTCAATCGTCAGCAGCACACGTCGTAGCATTGATTGCTGATAATCTTTCAGCGTAGAATGCGGACCCAGCCATGCAAACATTCGGCCAATGAACGACGCAGCCTGCGGGATTTGTTTCGTGAGAACCTCCATCGAGCTTCCGTTACAATATCTCTCGAGTACAGCATAAATGGACTGCATACACTCATTCTGCCGTGGTTGGGATTTCTTCAGTTTCCACCAAAACCCCGAACACCAGCAACCATTCTTGAAAGATGGTTCAGTTAGTTTTCCTGTACCAATCGCCTGCAGCAGTTCATCAACCGTTATCGGAAATCCACTGTCACATGGCACCAGGCTGCCGATGTGTGCGCGAATCTGTCTGGTGTCATCATCCAGTTCATCCAAATTCTGTTGCATTTTATTTAAGTGCTTAATTTCATCATCCCATTCTATTTCCTTACCCGGCCATGTCCAGGGAAACACAGGCCATGCAATGATTTCATTCCCCGCCTTGTCAGCGCTGATAGTTGTGATGATGTTTATTGTTTCTTCTTTTTGTGTTGATTGCTTACCGGTATAGACGGCTTCAAAACCTGGAGAGAGTGTGAGGTAAGAGACTGGTCGAACAAGCATATCGGATGGTTTCATTGTAATATGCCTCCATGTTGACTTTATTTAAATGTAAATCATTTGAGTGGAAATGTCAAGCTATCAACATATTAAAATATTCAAAGTGGAATAAAATTGGAGAATTTTAATATTAATCAGATAATATTAACAATGGTACGTTGTATAAATGACAATTTAAGTTAATCCATAAAAAAGCCGGGCATATCACGCACCCGGCTTTTTTAATGGTAAGGGATTGGCTCTTATTGTATCAGCTTACTGCAAAAATACCATTTTCTTTGTTGCAATGAAATTACCTGCTTGAATACGGATCAGGTAAATGCCACTAGCTACTATGTTTCTGACATTATCACATCCATCCCAATGGACAGTGTAGGCACCGGCATCCTGTTGTGCATTGACCAGGGTTCGTATAACCTGTCCTATCACGTTGTATACATCCAGCCGGACATGCTGATGAGTTGGTAATTGATACTGCAACGTAGTTGATGGATTGAATGGATTCGGATAGTTTTGAGACAGTTTAAAATTTTTAGGGATAGAATGGTGATCATCTTTTTTGACGTTTGTAATATTTCTGCTTCTGGTGTGTAATTTCATAAAATCCCAAATCACATCAGTGGCAGAGATACCATATTTTTCCTCTACGGGCCAGTCATGCATACAGCTTTCAATTGTATATAGAATAATATCACCTTTCCCATCTGAACTCGGCCATTTTTTACCGATGATGCCATTTTCATCCATTATTATTTCCGGTGTTTCGCTGCACCCGTTTAATTCCCGCCAGGTCGCCATGCATGAATCCACAGGAGGAATCGTCACATGTGGTTTTACGATGCCTTCATACGGACAGGTCGTGTCACTCAAGCCGTGAAAATGGATAATTGGAACAGAAAATTCGGGGTTGGGAAATTCATAAAGCATGGGCGCGGCAACACATCCGATGGCTGCAATTCTATCAGATAGTTCTGCTGCCAGGCGATATGACATCATCGAGCCATTTGAATGACCTGTTGCATAGATTCGTGTGGTGTCCACATTATAGTTTTTAATCATAGTATCGATTAAAGCTGATATGAAACCGACATCATCCGTTTCCAGCGTGAATTGTTCAAATGAACTGCCCACATTCCACGCTGTACCGATGGGCTGCATCAGTGCGTTAGGGAATACTCCAATCACATTTTCATCTTTGACTTTTTGAAGCAGGTCGGTATAAGTTAGCAATCCCGCAGCAGTTCCTGTATGGCAATGTAAGCCAATTAAAAGCGAGCGGGCGCCTAAATTTGCCGGAGGATCGTAAACCAGATATGTCCGCATTTTACCATCATACATAAATTGTTTTGCTTCCAGATTGGTCGTGGTATTTTTTAGCTGTACTTTTAAAAAATCCCACATCACATCGGTCGCATTAATGCCGGGATCGTTGCTGCGAGGCCAACTATGTCCCCAATTTTCAATTCGATATAAAATAACATCGCCATATCCTGATAACGCGCTCCATTTTCTACCGAGGATGCCATTTTGATTTAAGATTGTATCAGGTTTTGCAGAACAGTTATTAGCGCCGCGCCACATTTCCATGACGGTTTCAACAGGAGGGATAACAAGCATGCTGTCCTCATTACTTGCTCCGTCATAAGCGCACTTATCGTCTTCCAGTCCATGAAAATGGAGAATCGGCACCGGCGATGTGGGATTAAAATATTCATACACCATTTGCCCTGAATTGACAGCCAGACCTGCGATTCTGTCAGATAATTCCGCTGCCATACGATATGCCATCATCGAGCCGTTTGAATGCCCCATGAGATATATTCTCGACGTATCAATATTATAATTCTTAATCATGGAATCGATAACTGCCGAGACAAATCCGACGTCATCAATTCCGTGGCACATCATTTCATAACCACTGCCGGCATTCCAAAATAGCGTGTATGAATTAGGACATGCGACAATAAATTTTTCCGTTTTTGCCTTGGGAATTAAAAATGCGGTGCCGATAAACGATAATCCTTTTAATGTTGTACCGCCGCCATGAAAGCCAATAACAAGCGGGTAGCCATCCGGATTCGGTTCTAATTCAGGTTCATAAACATAATATGATCGCACACTATCATCGTACACAAATTGGAATTCTGGCACTAAATCTTGTCCACAAGCAAATTGAAAGATGAAGCCTATAAGAATGATGATGAAAATCCACGTTTTTGTTTGCATGATTAAATTCCCCTTATTTTTGCAAAATTAATTTCCGTGTTTGAGAGAGCGTTCCTGCCTGAATCCTGTAAAAATATAATCCGCTAGGCAGTTGATTAGCATGCCAGGTTATTTCATGTTCACCTGTTGATTGAAATTCGTTAATCAATGTTTCAAGCTCTTGTCCGGCAAGATTGTATATCTTCAAAATGACATGATTTGATTTCGCCAGATTATATTTTATTTTAGTTGCAGGATTAAATGGATTAGGATAGTTTTGGTACAGTCTAAAATTTTCAGGAATGTGAACAGCGCGCTCGTTTTTAATATGTGTGGTATTGCTGTTTCTTTGCTGTAATTTTAGAAAATCCCACATAACATCAGTAGCATCAATACCCGCCTCCCCGATTCTTTGCCAACCATGTCCCCAGCCCTCTGTTAGATACAATACAATATCACCATTTCCACCCGCAGAAGTCCACTTTTGCCCAATGATTCCATTTTGATTATTAAATATTGTATCAGGGATTGAACCACAGCAGTTAACCTCACGCCATATTGCCATCACTGAATCCAAAGGCGGAACAACGATAATGCTGTCACCTTTTCCTTCATAAGGGCATATAGGATCTTCAGTTCCATGAAAATGAATAATTGGAACAGGATAATCAGGATCACAATATTCCTAAACCATTTGTCCTGAATTTGTTGCTATTGCTGCAATTTTATGAGATAATTCTGCAGCTACACGATAAGCCATCATGGAACCAGACGAATGCGCCATGACATAAATTCGTGTTATATCGATATTATAATTCTTAATCATTGTATCAATTAATGCTGAAATAAATCCAACGTCATTAGTTCCGTTGCAAATCTCCTCATAGCCATCACCTGCATTCCACCATGAAACGAAATTATAAATCAGCGCATTGGGCGCAGCGATAATAAATTTCTCTTGGTTCGCTTTTCGAGCCAGAAATGCCGTGGCGATAAATTGAGCGCCATATGAACCAGCACCATGTAATCCAATAACAAGGGGATAGCCATTAGGATTCGGATCCAAATCAGGTGCATGAACGACGTATGTTCTCATAGAGTCGCCATACATAAACTGGAATTCTTGTCCATATACAAATTGAGAAGTGAAGCAAGTAAGAATGACGCTCAAGATCGTCAGTTTCCAATACTTCATTTGTAATCCTCCAGTTATTTGATTGAAGTTAAACTTTTATACATTTAACAGAGCTGTTCATTAAAAACTGTATTTTGTGTACCTGATGTAATATAAACAAAAATATTCTTTAAGTTGTTGCAGAAGCATTGAGATTTGATTGAAAGAATGTCAGAATTGTGTTGAAGTTAAGAGATGCCAATTAATAATAGAGAGTTATTTAATTCATAAAAATTTTATTCTCTTAAAACTAACTATAATTGGGAAAAACAACATTTGACAGAATGAACAAGATTTACAGGATAGCTATCTTGAAAATCATCCTGTTCATCCAGATATCCTGTCTAAAGCTTTTTTCTTCTAAAGGAAGCAATCGTTATTCATCATTCTTAATTCTATTAAACATTAAGAAAATGTTGCGAAAGTGTTGCGGTCATCTTGAAAAAATGTATAACATACAATTTTACTATGTATTTGAAGAAATAATTTGTAAATTTAAAAGGTATCCATTCAATAAATGGATGGTATTAATCAATCAGTTCTATGTTTTGCAGAGCGCATAGGGCATGGTGCATAGCGAAAAAAACTAAACGAGACAATGCTATGCTCTTTGCGCTATGCTAATGTATACCGATGCAGGGGAGCAAAAAGAATGAAACAAATTCTATTAATTGAAGATGAAACCGGCATCGCCCAAACAATTTGTGTGCAATTGCAGCTTTTCGGTTTTGAAGTAACGCCCGCACAAAACGCACAAACTGCTTTGGAGCAAATCAGGCAAACGTCGTTCAACGTGATTATTTTGGACTGGATGCTGCCGGATGAAGATGGTCCTCAATTAATCCCCAAAATCCGACAAATGACCAAAGCGCCTGTTTTAATGCTCACCGCGCGATCAGAAATAATCGACAAAATCATGGGCTTTGAAGCTGGCGCCGATGATTACCTCACCAAACCGTTTGACATGATGGAACTTATCGCCCGAATTAAGGCGCTTATTCGACGGACAGAACAGCAGGATGACTCGCAAAAGCAACATGCGCTTATTTATGAAGGAATTTCACTATATCTGGATATGCGTCGCGTGGAAGTGGATGGCAAGGAAATCGAATTGACGCCAACTGAATTTAAAATTCTTGAGATCATGATTCAAAAGCCCGGCGTGGTTTTTAGTCGAAATGAGCTTATCGAATTAGTTTTAGGGTACGATTATGATGGCTACGGCCGCACGCTGGATTCGCATTTTGCGCGACTGCGTAATAAAATAGAGCTTGATCCTAAATCGCCGCGGTATATAAAAACTATATTTGGGATTGGATATAAATTGGGGGGATAGGATGTTGAGACAACAGTAGGAGAGTATTGGAGACACGGTGACGAATATAAAATGATGCACCATTCCCCATTTCTCCGTGTTCCCTTGTCTACAATTTAAGCCGACAAAGAGCGTCGGCTTAAAGCGATGATGAGCTGATGTTGACATAAGTAAATAAAACGAAACTGCGTTCACATC
>JAFGDW010000095.1 GCA_016931935.1 Candidatus Zhuqueibacterota bacterium
CTTGTAAAACAGGATGATAATCTATAAAACATATCACGGCCTGGTTGCTTGGGCTGTTAGGAATAACCTGATTTTGGGGTCATACTTTTTTAGTATAAGGTTTCATAATGTAAGTGGAAGACAAAGTGACAATTAGATAAGGAAAAATGCAATTTTTTTTCTCCCAGTCTCCTTGTCACCTTGTCTCCTTATAATGTATCTATGGACAATCACACGTAGTTTTTTTCACAAGTAAACGTTTTTATGGAGTCCTAAAATCGATGAAAAGAGATCACGTCATTGTTGATTCGTTGGAACATGCCAGTCGTTATTATAATCTGCATACAGATTTCGAGCAGGCATTTGCATTTTTATATCGCAGCGATCTTGCCGAATTGGCTGACGGCCGCTATGAAATCGATGGAACGAAAGTGTATTGCATTATTTCATATGGGCCCGGACGCACGCGCGAAAAAGCACGCCTGGAGGCACATCAAAAATATATCGACATCCAGTACGTTATTTCGGGTATCGATGATATGGGGTGGATTCCCGTTGCTGAATGCAAGCAGCCGGATGGTGAGTACAATGCTGAAAAGGACATTATTTTTTATAAAGATGTTCCTCGTATATGGGCGACAGTTATGCCTGGGAATTTTGCAATCTTTTTCCCGGAAGATGGGCATGCACCGCTTGGAGGGACAGGCGAACTTCACAAAGCGATTGTAAAAGTTAGCGTTTATTGAAAGGAAAATCCATGCGGAAAATCAATTTCATCATAATTATTTTTGTATTTTTCATACTCTCTGTTATAAATATCTCAGCCGCTGAAAAATTATTGCTCAATGATACGGACATGATCGTTACCATGGGCAATAGCATCACGCAAATGGGCGAAGATCCGGGCCGGTACGTATTTCTCATGCGCAAAGTGCTGGACACACTTTACCCCGAACGGACGATATACATTGTCAATGTTGGCATCGGCGGCCACAAGTCCACGGATATGCACGCCCGGTTCAAACGCGACGTGCTGCAATACAAACCAACCTGGGTCACCATTAGTGTTGGCGTAAATGATGTCTGGCATGGATTCGATAAAGATCATCCGAATGGCAATGGGCCAAATGGAGTGCCGCTACCGGAATATAAACGATTGGTCACCGATATGGTGAAACAGGCGCAAAACGCCGGTATTAAGGTCGCGATTTTTACAGCAACCGTCATCATGGAAAATCTCGATAGCAATGAAAACCATAATTTGCAACCGTACAACGAAGCGCTCCGCACGATTGCCAAAGACCAAAAATGCATGCTGGTGGATATGGACAAAGCGTTTCGGCATGTGTTGGAGCCGTTACAAAAACCGGGCATGGCTGATCGCGGCGTACTTACCTATGATGGTGTTCATATGACACCTGCCGGAGATTGGTTGATAGCCAAAACCGCACTGATGGCATTTGGGGTGCCGGCAGAACGAATTGAACTGATCCAGCCGGCCATCGATAAAATGACCACAGAAGCCTGGACAGATCATGCTAAACATATTGCCCGTTACGCTGAAGTGAATCACGAAGTCGGTGATCCGCGTCCCGATGAAAAACGAGTGGTTATGTTTGGATCATCATCGGTAGACGGCTGGAATCTTGCAAAAGCCTTTCCGGCGATACCATTTCTAAATCGCGGTATCGGCGGAGAGAACACCCGGCAAATGGTACTCCGCATGTGGGACGACATGTTTCCACTCAAGCCATACGCTGCCATTATTTTCTTTGGCTCGTGTAACGATTTTTGGCCGAGCAATCGAATGCCGGTAGCCGAGACAAAATCCAATATCATCAAAATGGCGAGATTGCTTGATGAACATAATATTAAAATTGCTTTTGGGGCGATCTCACCGGTAAATGATTATCTTCCGGGCAAAGAAAGTTATATTGAAAGTCATCCTGTGAAAGTAGTGCAGGAATTGAATGCATGGATTCAAACATTCTGCAAAGAACGCGGCTATGTTTATGCGGATTTTTATACTCCGATGGCTGACAAAGATGGTAAGCTGAACGCTGAATACTCAAATGATGGTATGCATTGTAATGACGCCGGTTATGAGAAGTGGAAACCAATCGTTATTCAGGCGTTGCAGAAGTTAGATGCGTTACCTGAAGGGAAAGACTGAAAAAGGGTGATCGGTAATCAGTGAACGATTACGACCGATCACCGATAACCTGATTTTTCTCACGAATCCTGCAATTTATGAATGATAATATTTACTCGAAAGGATATTCATGGCCACTATAAATACAAACTACAACAAATTAGCCGCTGGCTACCTGTTTCCGGAAATCGCCCGGCGAACCAGGGAATTTTTAGCTACCCATCCCGGTGTTACCCTGTTACGACTCGGGATTGGCGACACAACCGAACCGTTACCGCCATCCATCATTGCCGGATTACAACATGGCGTGAACAAACTTGCAAATAAAACCACCTACATCGGTTACGGCGAACCGGAAGGTGATATCCGGCTGCGTGAGGCGCTTATAGCTCACTACAAACGCTTCGGCGTCTCATTAAAGTCGACTGAAATTATCATCAGCGATGGCGCAAAGCCGGACAGCGGTAACATCCAATCCATTTTTGGTGTGAATAATGTGGTTGCAGTGCAGGACCCGGCCTATCCGGTATACGTGGATACCAACGTAATTGCTGGCCGTACCGGCGCGTTTGATAAAACCACTGGACAGTTTGAAGGGATTATCTACATGCCATGCAACGAAAGCAACGGTTATTTCCCGGAATTGCCAAAAACGAAAGTGGATTTGATTTATTTATGTAGTCCCAACAATCCCACCGGTGCGGTTGCCACCAGGGCACAACTCAAACGCTTTGTCGACTACGCGATCGCAAACAGGGCTGTCATCTTTTTTGACGCGGCTTATTCAGCGTACATTAATGATGATTCCTTACCGCGCTCCATTTTCGAAATTGAAGGCGCAAAATCATGTGCACTGGAAATTAACAGTCTGTCGAAAACTGCCGGTTTTACCGGTGTTCGCTGCGGGTGGACGGTGCTGCCCGAAGCGTTGGTCGTTGAAGGTACCGAACAAGGCCGTGTCAATGCGTTGTGGCGACGACGGCAATCCACTTTTTTTAATGGTGCGTCCAACATCGTGCAGGAAGGCGCTCTGGCGGTGTTCTCCGAAACCGGCTGGCTGGAATGTCAAAAAACTGTGACCTATTACATGGAAAACGCACGCATCATCCGCGACGGTCTGCAAAAGATTGGACTAACCGTTTATGGCGGTGATAATGCCCCGTATGTCTGGCTGAAAACACCTAATAATTTGACATCCTGGGAATTTTTCGATAAACTGCTAAACGAATGCCATGTGGTGGGTACACCCGGTTCGGGTTTTGGTCCATCCGGCGAAGGATTTTTCCGATTGAGTTCGTTTGGGCACCGCGAGAATGTATTGAAGGCGGTGGAAAGTATTCAATCTAATCTTCTAATTTGAAATTATTAATTCTTTTTAATAAGAAAACATTCCCGTTAGCAAAAAATGCGCTTCTTGAATACTATAGAAATTGTGCCAGGGGAAAGCTCAATTAAACGTTGCAATTAGCCTATGAGCGATGACATCGGTTGCAGCGATGCTATCGCTATTACCCCACGCTTAATTTTCTCAACATTAAAAACCTTGCCCCAAAACTATGGGTCCATAGTATCAGATATTAGACAAGCATTTCAAAAATCTGATACTCTTCTTTCTTTCTCGCTGACATTTACGGTAAATATTAGTATCTTTTTTAAAAAAATTCCTGCATTTCGTGATACATTCGGCACCTGCGTCCAACTAAATCCTGTCTCCCAATGGTGGCATAACTATTGCAGAAAGCCAGATGAATAAACCGAAAGGAGGAATTGCATGTATAAGAAAATGTTTGTTACATTTTTTATCGCGATTTCCAATATCGCACTTGGACAAAGCAATTTCAATGCTGATGACTATCGTTCGTTTTTACAAAACAATCATGATATGTCCGCTGAAGCGCTGATGTCGGTCCATAACCTTCCCCGAAATTACTATTCTAAAATCGATAACAGCACATCGCTTGACCAGTTCAGTTATCTTGATTCAATTGTCCTGAAATACAACTTAACTAATACGGAACTCGATTATCTGAAACAGCATCAATTTGTTGTCACCGAACGATTGAATTCTTCATGCTTTGGTCAGGCATTTCATGAGATTTACCTGGATGATTTACCGGTTTTTATTACTACGGATGCGATATTGCATGCGTTGCATTTTTCGTACGATCAGATTTTAAAACAAATCGAAATTACCATACTCGAACCGAACCTGATTGACTTTTTAGATGAACTTAATAATTCATTCCTTCAACTTGAGAACAAGTACGCAAATAATGCACAGTTACAGGTGTCATTGGCCGATGTCGATTTGTACATCACAATTGCCAGATCGTTGCTTGCTGATAAAAAATTGGCAGGCAACCTGGTCGAGGCATCGACTATTGATGCAATCTGGGATGCCATCCAGGCTGAGCAGCTTGTTACTTTACCGCTGTTTTCTGATCGCAACCGTAAGCTCGACTTTAGTCAATTTACTGTCCGCGGACACTATACGCAAACTTTTTATGATGCAAACGGTGTGAAGCGAACATTGGGTCCATACTTCAAAACGATGATGTGGCTCGGACGCATGGATTTCCTCCTGACACCACCTCCGGAAAATCCCTGGGAACTCCCGTGGGAACGTGAGGAAATCCGTCGTATGAATCTTGGCGCTGTTTTACTTAATGAGTTGGTTGAACTTTCAGGTGGTCGTGCTCTGTTGAAGGAAAATGACGACATCATCACGTTTATGGTGGGCGAAAGCGACAACCTGACGCCGGATGAGCTTTCCAGTCTCGTTAAAAAAATGCGTATTACAAACGCTGATCAATTATTGGAAGATTCGACGTACGACGCGTTTCAACATGCACTCGTTGAATCTGCAGACTACGGGCAACGAATTCTCTCCAACTTCTTTCTGATGGATCCCTTCAGCACCGAACCGGGCGTGCTGCCGGTATCATTTCGATTAATGGGTCAGCGGTTTATCATTGATTCGTACATTTTCTCCAATGTCGTGTTCGATCGAATTATCTACGAAAATAATAAAATATGGCGCCCTATGCCAGATCCGTTGGATGCAATGTTTGCGTTGGGAAATAATAATGCATTGCCATTGTTACAACAGGAGTTGAACCAATATCACTATTCATCACAACTGGCAGCGCTACGTTATCTCGTTGATTCATACGATAGCGAATTTTGGGAACAGTCATTATACAACACCTGGCTGCAGGCAATCCGTCAATTAAATCCGCAGGTCGATAACACAGGTTATCCGATGTTTATGAACACAACCGCGTGGCAGCAGCAAAAACTAAATACTCAGTTGGCCTCGTGGGCACAACTCAGACATGATAATTTGTTATACGCGAAACAATCGTACACGGGTGGAACCGGCTGTTCATTCCCTCACTCGTTTGTTGAACCATATCCGGAATTTTATGTACAGATTGCTAATTTTGCAGAAAAAGCCGGGACATACTTCGCTCAATTCCCTTCAACTAATTGGGAATTCGACCAGGTGAAATCATATTTCGACCGTTTAACAGATGTGACCCTTCAATTGAGTGCATTGGCTCAAAAAGAGCTTACTCATCAACCATTCAATGAGGCAGAAACCGAATTCCTGAAACGAATGCTTTTCGTAGATGGTGGAAGTGGTGCACCTCCCTTTTCCGGTTGGTATGCAGAATTATTTTATATAATGGAAGACGCTGCTAAAGCCGACTTTGTGGTTGCTGATGTTCACACTCAGCCCACCGATGCAGCCGGAGCCGTTGTCGGACGGATATTACATGTCGGTGTCGGGAAAGTTAATCTGGGAGTATTTCTTGCTGACGCGCCATCCGATGACTATCATCCGATGGCATACATCGGGCCGGTGATGTCATACCACGAAACCATTACCGAAAATTTTGATCGACTCACGGATGAGCGCTGGACAGACATGGTTGAGCAGGAACAATTGCCCGAGCGCCCGGATTGGGTTAATATCTACCTGACTGACAAAAATGGTAACGAAAGAGATCAAGGCCGGGAATTGCCCGGCTCTGTTTATACCGGCATGACACCTGAACCGATCACGCCGCGTCAGTTGACATTGCTGCAGAACTATCCGAATCCATTTAATCCGGCCACCACGATACGTATTTCAGTTCCGAATTTGACTCCTGTAACCGTCAAAATTTATGACGTGCTCGGCCGGGAAGTTACGACATTAATGAATAACCAGCCTGTGCAGGGGCAGCTTACTCTGCTTTGGGATGCACAACAAATGCCCAGTGGTATGTATATTTGTCGGATGCAAACCATTTCTGAAATACGCACTTTGAAATTGATGTTGATGCGATAAAGCTAATTGATTTCCATTACATTAACAAGCCGGTGATATATAATGTCACCGGCTTTTTGTTTTAGCGTATAAAATTCTATGTAATCGTTTACAGGCATCAACCGTGGTACATACTTCTATTGCAACGCAAATACATGGGCATCAGAAACTATACGGAATTTGACCGAAAAGGTGTATATCATGTTCGCTTTCCCAATATCTGTGGACAGATACAGTTTTAAAAATTTAATTTATTTCCTAATTTCGGCTTGTAGTAAATACCATTATCACGATATTAAAAATATCACATGAACGCTCTTAATCACGACTGTAAGTCTCGGGTAATTCACTTACCATCCGTTCCGTTTGCGCAATTCGGTAATATGCGCCACATGATGCCGGCTATGCCAGGCGTACAAACTAATATTCATATCAAATGTAACTGTACCCATTTCCGGATGTAAATAAGTGCGATTCCAATCCTCGGATGTAATGGATTTGATGAGCATGACCCAACGAGCATGAAGCGCCGTTAAAAGTGCGAGAGATAGGTCGATATTCGCTGCACGTGCATCAAACAGCTCAGCCCAATGAGCCTGGTTATAGGGCATAATGGTGGGCTTATCCTCAGTCAGCGCAAAACGAATACGAATGTAATTATTCAAATGGCTATCCGCCAAATGATGCACAACTTGTCGAACTGTCCAGCCATCAGGACGATAGGGTGTATCGAGCTGTTCTTCTGTCAGTCCGGCAACGGCTTCACGCAATTTTAACGGTAACTCTTCAATCTGTTGAATTCGTTTGATGCGTTGTTCTTCACTAATTGGTCCATCAAATTTAAATTTGCCAATCGGGTAACGCAAATCCATATGGATCGATCCTTTCCGCTTAAATATGAAAACTTTGGTGTAAAAATCTTTTGATTGTAACCCTTCTTTTTGCATGACGTACAAACAACAACCGATCAATTTAGACACCAAACAAAGTGGTCCTGGAAGTTAACCTTTATTCTCTTCATTACGAAGAAAAGGATTAAGGGGAGAGCCAATGCACATGCAACTTTGAGTTAGTATATTAAATCTTTTTTACATTTCATCCAAATTACCATTTCGTTTTCAAATAGTCAAGCAAATTATCATTTTTTTTGAATGATGGCTCCTGAGCAATGCCCGGTATAATTCAAATTTTCTCTTGATTATATCAAATCACAGCCATACATTTAAATAGATAACCAGCGGAGGCGGCGATGCAATTCATCAAAAAAATTCTGTTCTTTTTAAGCTTATTCGCGATGTATATTATCCTGCGTGAGTTAATCGAATTATATCTTTTAGCTCGATCCCTACACCCATACGTGGGGTATGCCGCCCTGATCATCATCATTGGTACCGTCGGCTATTTTGTTGTCGTGCCGATTATCCGAATTCTTCGCATACCCGTTTACAAAGGGCCAGTCACCGATCCGGCGCTGGAGCTTCCGTTGCTGCACGGACGTGTGGTGCAATTCAAAAATCATCCTGCTGTACGAGAAAGCGGTATTCTTGAGAATTTAAGTCAGGATGACCGCGAGGCATACAAGCAAATACTCAAAGTTTTACACAAAGAAACAGACAGAATTCGGAAAACCTATGTTTCCCAACTGTTTTATACATCAAGTATTTCGCAAAACGGATTTATCGATGCAATCCTGATGTTGTCATCAAGTATCAGCATGATCAAGGATATCTTCCTGCTGTACAATGGTCGTGTATCAAACCGTGACCTGATAACCATCGGGAAAAAAGTCTACTATTCTATGGCGATCGCCGGGTCCGAAGGGGTAGAATACGCCACGGAAGAAATTGTTTCCAAACTGGCTTCGGATAGCATTAAGGGATTGCCCTTTATCGAAAAAATTCTGGGCTCGGTTACTGATGGCTTTGTGAATGCAGTCCTGTTAAACCGAATTTCGTATGTAACTGAAAATTATTGCACATTAACTTATATTCGCTCTGATCGGGATTTGTCGCCATCTCCAAAGTTTGTCGCAACCGCCACAAAAAATATTACATCCGACATCACCGATCGCATGCTGCTTGGTATGCGGCGTATTGTCATCGATAAACCAGTTGATATGGCGATCATGGCTGTCAATCCGATCCGGTACTTTTTTGCATGGACATTTGAAAAAATGACGCTGGAAACTGAACCAGGTGAATCCAAATTTAAGACCACTGTAAAAGATGGCGTTAATTTTATTGCCAGTCCATTTACATATGTGTTCGGGAAATTGGCAGGCGCCGTACGAAAATCATAATAATATGGAAGTTCAAATTTCGATATTAAATAACAGAATTAATTCATTCTTTGATTTTCGGCGAAATTGAAAACGATTGCTAATATTATAGAGTAAAATCCACATCAATATTCATCAATCCCTCAAAAATAATAAGAGTTTTGCTTGATTTTTAAGTTTATTTTGATTAATAATGTTGTGTGTATTTTCCGCGAGAAAAGTGTCCATTCATCAAATAACGAGCAGGAGAATGATATGTCCCCCATCAGTTTAGGCATTATTGGTTGCGGTATTGCTGCCCGAGATTTACATTGGCCCGCACTCGACCATCTGAATCGTGAATTTAAAATTGTCCAGGTGTGCAACCATACCGAACCCAAAGCCAAATCATTTGCGGAAATGATCGGGGATGTACCGTATGTGCTGGACTACCATGAATTACTGGAAAATCCTGATATCGAAGCTGTAGATATCGCTGTGCCCATCCATGTGAATTTCAGTATCTGCCGTGATGCCATGAAAGCAGGGAAACATATCATTCTCGAAAAACCAATTTCTGCTAATGAACGCCAGGCAAAACAACTTTTGGATTTATCGAAACAAACAGAACACGTTATGATGATCGCTGAAAATTTCCGCTATCGTCCTACATTACTTCGTCTGAAATCGTTACTGGAATCGGGCACGATCGGACAACCATTCGCTGTGAAGTGGAACATCCTGTATAACATCGCGCCAGACAATAAATATGCACAAACCTTGTGGCGTATTAACCATCAATATGCAGGTGGATTTATTACGGATGGGGGCATTCACAACATTGCTGCCCTGCGAATGCTGTTCGGTGACATCCATTCCGGGCAAGGGCGCAGCATGTCAGTAAATTCGGGATTAGGTGATATAGATACGTTTATGTTTCAATTCACAACACAATCGGGCATGATAGGTGAATTGACAATCTGTTGCAGCGCTCAGGGAGTTTCTGATGGAACACTGCTCATTCTTGGCACGAAGGGCAGCATTAAAGTACCCGGGAGCACAATTGAAATTTTCCCGGCCAGTGGCGAACCTCGGACAGAAGAAATTGCCGATGATGGCGGGTATGTCGATCAATTCCGTGATTTTCATACGGCTATCCGCTCGGGACGTCCGGTACATAGTTCGTTTGAAGAGGGATATCATGATTTGGTAACTATGCTCGGCGCAATTCGAAGCGCTGAAACAGGCTCGCCATTTTTTAAAGCTTGAATTAATTGTACAAAATTCTTTTTTCGTGATCTTCATTAAAACAAAAAAGGCGCCACCATTTGGTATGGGGCGCCTTTTATATTGAAGAAAATTAAAGGTTTTATTTCTTTCTACGAATTGCAATTAGTCCCAGTAGCCCGACACCCAGTAATGCAAATGTTCCTGGTTCGGGGACAGGAGTGTATTCACCCATCAAATTATCATTGCCGCATTGCATGGTATAATGCAAACCGATTTTATGATTAATTCCGGACAAGAAACCTAAATCAACGTCTAACGCGTAATGGTTGCCACCCAAAAATTCAGTCTGTGCATTTGTCAAACCGGTTGCATAATTCAAGCTTTGCCAGCCGCTAACTTCAGTTCCTCCGCTCACATATGCCCATGGATTACCAAGTACATTCTGCGAATAATAGACAGGTTGTGTATATACGCTGCCAGTTAGTTCAATGACACGATATCGATAATTATTTGGAGTGAAATCCAAATCGATTACATAATCATATCCAAACGCAGTATTAACAGAAGAATTACCAGAATTGTTTGCCGGATTTAAAATTCCATCGACATCAATAAAAATATCACCAGAAAGAAAATTGTCATTTCCCTGAAAGAAATTATAGCCACCAACCATGGTTAATTCACTACCATTCAAGAAGAAACCTTCAAGATCCCATGACTGGGCACCGATCATGCCCGGTTCAACTTCCTGATCTTCATTTTGCAAGTACCATTGTTGCCCCGCATAGGTTGCGGTGCTGTATTTGCCATCATACACTGTAACATTATTTGTAAAACTTAATGCATATGATTGTTGGATTCCTGTAAACACTATCACAAGAAATAACAGAACAATAATCGTAATTCGTCTCATCATAGAACCCCTCCAGGCCGTGTAATCGATTTCATAAATACTTCCTAATGTTATTTGATGTATCAATAAATTATGATTTTGACATATATGCAAAATAAGTGCCATATTTAATAATTCCAATAACTTTATTTTAATTATATTTTAATAATTTATTTATTAATAAATTAGACATTGTAATTATATAACAAAAACTGTGTATAAACGCATATTAAAATCTATACTTTATTGGTTTGTAACAATTCGATCCAAAACTAATTCATGCTATTGGCCATATTATATTAATTTTAAAATATTATCTAAAATTTAGAGATCGTAAAATATATTTACATTAAATTACTAATCAGGTATGTCTAACTCATAACTACCTTAATTTACTTAAAATTGCTCTATATTGTTCATTGTAAGGAAATCCGACGCCCAAAAATTTTGTAACCATTACTTGACATTTTCTTATTTTGTTACTATGTTAATAGCAAATTTTTGAAAGGTGAAGTATGGTTAAAATAAGTTATACAATTGTCGACGTCTTTGCGGAACAACAATACACGGGCAACCAATTGGCCGTCGTTCATCCGGGAGTGATATTATCCAAAGAAGAAATGCAAACCATCGCCCGGGAATTTCATTTTTCGGAAACCACCTTTATTCTTTCAGATACCCCGCGAGACGGCGGATATGATATACGGATTTTTACGCCTGCGGAAGAAGTACCATTTGCCGGCCACCCGACAATAGGAACTGCATATGTAATTCAGCAGGAAATAATAAAATCTCACATTGAGAAAATTATACTTCACGAAAAAGCCGGTGATATTCCGGTGACATTCTCCAAAACCACTCATGGGAGCAAATTATTGTGGATGGAACAACTCTCCCCCACATTCGGCATGACATATGATGCCGCAACCATCGCTGCGTTATTGGGAATCACCACGCAGGATATTGACAGTCGATACCTCATCCAAATGGTATCCACCGGCTTGCCGTTTATTATTGTTCCATTAAAAACACTCGCGGCGGTGAAGCGCGCGAAGCTTCAATTATCAAGTTACACTCGACTTTTAAAGACAGCAGATGCTCAGGCAGTACTTTTGTTCTGTGCCGAACCGTACAATCCGGCACATCACCTTAACGCACGCATGTTTGCGGATGAACTGGGTGTTACAGAAGATCCGGCGACCGGCAGCGCCAACGGATGCCTGGCCGCCTACCTCGTCGAATATGAATATTTTGGTAAGTCTCATATTGAGATTCAGGTTGAACAGGGCTATGAAATCTTGCGGCCATCCGTATTACATTTGAATGTATGGAAGGATGAAGGACGATTTCATATTCATGTTGGTGGGCAGGTAGTACATATCGCCAATGGAGAACTATTTCATCAAACCTAAAATACAAATGGGCTCATTAATTTAATGTGCCCATATTCAATTAATTCAAGACACTGGAAAAATGATTCCGGCCTTACTTTGCCAATAACCTCTCAATATTTTTCAATGAGTCCCGAATTTCAAATAGCACATTACCTGAATTCGCGAGATTTGTATTTTGCGATGACGATGCTTGTTCGCGCTCCGTCACTTTATCTCGTTGAGCTAACACGCGATTGCGAAATTCCTTTGCATCGACAATCCCGGTAATCTTAGCATCGCTGCTGCCCTGGGGATTGCTCTGGCCCGCAGTTTCGATTTCCAGCATACAGATATTTAGCGCCCGCAACACGGGTCCTTCGCGTAATGTTATATCTTGAATTTTATCGAGCGGAATTGTCTTCTCAATATGAAACAGATGTCCTTTTTTAAGCTCCAGTGTCCGTTCTGTTAATTGACATTCCAATGATTTGTAATACCGATCGGCAAAATAATATCCAATTATCAGCCAGATTGGAATGAACGGGATGCCGAAAATTATAATGATCGACCAACCAATCCCCATCAAGAAAAAGTATGTTTTTAAAACAGGATGAAATTGTGCAGTTAAAAGAACGTTATTTTCCTGCGACATGGTGACCTCATTTTATTCTTATAACCCTAGTTTGATACTTGACAAAAAATGCATCATAAAAAACAGATAGTTATCCCTATCGAGTTGAACGAGTTGTACTACAAATTGGATTTTTGGACCGAGAATTCATATTATGCTCGCAAATTGAACTCTAATTGATTAATCGGTTGATTTTGGTTTTTGCCCTTGAATCGCAAGTTTATCGGATCCGCTGAATTGACGATTCCCAACGCTGAAAATAATCGCTTCAGATTATTCGCTATCGCTGTGGACACATAATGCGGAAGGTCGTCATCATTCAGATACAATGGCACCAGGCGAATCGTGTCCAGTTCTTCCCGTAATGTGATCATTGTACGTCCGTCAGTGTCCTTGCGCTGTGCCTGTTTGACGACGTTCTGTTTGTTCTTTGTCTTAACCATCTCGGGAAATACATCAAACAATGTTTTCTCAAGCAATGTTTCGATCAGCAGCGAAAGGAAGCAAATCATCACATGGCCTTTGATGCGCGATTCTCTTCGAACATAAACCGGTCGAATATCAATTTCATTTTTACTGAATTCAAACGCCCGCTCAACTTTCTGTAACGATTTGTAGGCGTGGACAATAGCCTGTTTATCCAACATCTGGTCGCTGACTTCGGTTTGAAGAAAAAAATGACCGTCCAGTTGTTGTTCGAACGTTATGACCTCGTCATTTTTGCTGATTTGAAGTTGATACGAGCCATGATCATGAGGGGGCTCATTACTACCGGCATTATCAGATTGATTTTTCACGATCTCGATATCCCAAAAGTTGCTCATGTGATATTTGGCCAGAAATGATCTCAGTTTGTGATATGATTTTTTCATATCTGTGAGTAGACCATCATACTGAATAGTCGTTATCAAATGTTCGAATTTGGCGATATTCCGCTCGCGGCGTTTGCGTTGACGCATCGCTGTGTTCTTGTCGTGACAGATAATAAATCGGACGGGTGATTCATAGTCAGCCTGAAAATCAGCCGACAATTCCGAATAGCCGATTTCTTTAATAACGATTCGATCCGAGTCGTTCGGGATGGCATCGGACGGACATGCGTTCATCAAAAAATTGATAATGCGCCGGTTGCGTTTTTGCATCCCCAGGAAATAGTCATAGCCATGACGTTTTACCAATTTGACGTTGGTGCGGGTCAATAAGCCCCGGTCACCAACAAAGATGATGTCTTTTATCCCAAACCGCTGTTCAAGATCGTCCACTACAGTGGCAACCGTCGTTTTATCGACAGTATTGCCTTCAAATACATGATGGGCGATGGGAATGCCATCACCGTTCATCACCAGTCCAATTACGATCTGATCGGCATCCGGGCGGTGATCGCGGCTGTAACCGGGGACAGCCATATCAGCTTGTTCCCCTTCAAAATAAACAGATGTCAGATCGTAAAACAGTAATGTATTTTGAGTATTGTAACTTTTGAAATGATAATATAATTGTTGTTCAATGTTATTTTTAATGGCACACAAATAATCCAGTGAGCGATAATACATATGCAGTTTCTCAGCATCGTCGTCGGGGAAATGAACAAAATTGTGCAGTTGGGAAAACAGCGAATACTCGAACCAGCGATAGCACGCCAATTTACTGCCCGGATCGGAAAACCGATTGGCGATTTGTATTAACGTGATGTGAGTCACCGGTATCGTTATTTTGTCGGATAATGCGTGATTAATGATACCATCCAAATTGAGTTCATTCCAGATCGCCATCACCGGAAGACAGCTTCCATAATGATAGCCCTTTCCGGCGGTAATCGTGGTTTTTTGAAATCGTTGTTCTGCCCCAATTGCTTTGATGAACGAGACGGTTAAATGATCGATCTGCTCATCGGATAATGTTGAGATATTTCCCAAATTGGCTATTACCCGTGTGGCCGGTTGTTTGTTTGCGTCGCGATACGATTCGACCAGTTGCAAATATGTATTTTATTTTGAGGTGGTTCGTCTGAATCGTGCCATTGTGATGTCATACATTTAATGAAGGTATTTTTAGATAATATAGCACGAAATTGGTCGAAAATCAACCACCAGGTTGTACTACACTTTTTTCAATTTTAAAATCGCCTCCCCGATTTTACAGGCGTTTCCGGCGATTAAACGGGTTTTTTTGGCAACAAGTGTCAAACTAGGGTTACAAAGAAAACGAGGGGACTCATTATTGATATTCGCCATAATATTGGAGGTAAAACTTATAATGCGGTCGATTTCATTTCACATTTAATATCTGAACCAATGGAAGGCATTTTGGTCACCAAGAAGGAGGGCGGATTTCAACCGCGTTTGACGCATGAGCCGGATACTGACATCCAATACCTGAAACCAGTTGTTGTGCTTATAAACGGGTGCTGTGCGAGTGCCTCCGAATATTTCGCCAATGAGGTATTCAAAATTTTTCATGTCACGTTAGTCGGAGATACAACATCCGGATGCGCCGGCGCCACGGAAACTATTGATCTACCAAGTGGTTTTAAAGCCAATCTGCCAACGTATTGCTGTCTGCGCTATGATAATGAGCAAATCGAATGGAATGGTATTCCTCCGAAAATACTGGTTCAACAAACCAAAACTAACCTCGAAAACGGACATGATCTTCAATTGGAATTCGCAATTAATTTTATAAACCAGCATGGCATGAATTTCCATTATGAACGTGCCATGTCAAACAAAAAAACATTGAGCAAGTCACCGGAAATCAGGAAGGAGTATTATCCGTCCCCGTCAACCACCGATATTTTTGAAAAATTTCGTCCGTTGCCCGTTGAAATGCTGGGACAGAATTCACTTTTTTAATGAGTTTAAATACCTTGCGACCATTTTCAAATGATTCAGAAAACGCCGACCAATACTCTTTCATTTTGTTTAGCAAGTGTCCGGGTCCGGCCATAACCTGAGTCACCGTTTCAAACAAAGCCTGGTGGTATTCAACAAAAATCTCAAACTGTCTATCCGCAGCTATCGTCACGCCTTTCAACAGCGCCGGGAGAAAGGGATTTCGAATAACTCCCCTGCCAATCATCCAGCGGTTAATATCCGGAAATCGTTGCCGGAGTGCTTGAAATCCTTCGACCGCTACAATATCCCCATTATAAACGATCGGTGCATTTAATTGTGCGGCACTTCTTTCAAACGCGTCCATATCAACGTCGCCATCGTACAGTTGCGTTGCGATTCGTGGATGAATTGTCACATCTGTGAGCGGATATCGGTTCAACACAGGAATGACATGCTCTATTTCGTCTGCGGAATTCAAGCCCAAACGAAGTTTAATGCTCAGTTTTGCCGGAATCGCTGGTATAACTTTTTCAAGGAATGCTTCGATCAACTCCGGATGTGGCAGCAATCCTGCCCCACGTTTACGCTTAACAACCATCCGGTACGGACAACCGAGGTTCCAATTGATGTGGTCATACCCCAGATCATGCAGGTACGTCGCCAGGAAAATAAAATCATCAGCAACGTTTCCCATAATTTGTGGAATCACCGGCATACGTTCATTATTTTCCTGTAGCAACCCTCTTATTTGAGATTTTTTGACACTTTGTCCGGGTAACAGATCAATAAACGGGCTAATTGCCAGATCGATGCCAGTAAAATAGGTCGCGTAAACATTTCGGAAATAATAATCGGTTACCCCATGCATCGGGGCGAGATAAATTGTATCGTTCACAGGATTCTCCGTAAGGTATTGTCCTGCTTTAACAACGGCATGACATTTTCGGTTCCGATTTTTTTACATTTTCAGTGGAGACAATGTTCTCCACCAATTTCCCATTCCCGTTAAAAACCGTTTGTCGAAAAATACAGCCGTCCGCATATTTGAAGCTGCGTTTCTCACCCGTTTGGGGTATATTGATTCCAGATATTGAAATGTGGTTCAGGATCAATTAATTTTGTCGAAATCAAAGATAGTAACCTGACAAGTCCCAAAAAAAATTTATTGACTTTGTCGCCAAAATTGATTTTACTATGGTAAATAGTTGATTACAGAGAGATTCCAGTTTTATGCTGGTATCATTACAATATTCTGTGGTACTGCTGTAAATTTTTGATCAATAGTTTTTTCGTCTCACGTCTCACGTTTGACGTCTCACTTGCGTTAATCCGCTAGTTAATCTGGGAAAATCCCTATAAAGCGGGTTGGCTTCTTCATTTATTGAGAAGATACTTATGATGCATTTTGAAAAAATTCGTAAACATGTTTCGCCATTTTGGGCATTGCAAATCGGCGGTTGGCTTTCGATTTGGCTGATGTATATTGCCATGCATTCAGTAAAGGAGCCAATCAGCCCTAATAACATTCTCGGCCTGTTCATTACCTATCTGACAGGTTTTCTGATTACCATTCCTCTGCGCTATTACAACCGGCGACTGGGCTACCAGGGACGTTCGGTTCAATTTATCGCGATGAACATGCTCGTCAGTTCGCTTGTGCTCTCGCTGATTTGGTTCTGGATCGATATTTTTGCCAGCATTCCGCTGCATGGCATGCCGATTTTGGAAATGAATCTCCACTGGATAAAATTTATCTGGTCGTGGAGTTCTTATTTAATGGTAATCATCATCTGGAGCTCGTTGTATTTTGTAATTAAATTTTACCGGGAATGGAACGAGCAAAAAGTCCGTACCGAGCAAGCAAACCGAATGGCCCAAAGTGCGCAATTGCAGATGCTGCGTTATCAATTGAATCCGCATTTTTTATTCAATTCATTGAACTCGATCCGGGCGCTGATTGATGAAGATAAGGATCACGCCCGACAAATGATTACCGAGCTGTCGGAATTTCTACGCTACTCCTTAATTAGCAAAAATTTCAAGGATGTACCGCTCAGCGAAGAGTTGGATGCAATTCGGCATTATTTTGAAATTGAAAAAATCAGGTATGAAGACAAACTGGAGGTAGCGTTTGAAATTGATCCGCTGGCGGAAGAATATCCGGTGCTGAGTTTTTTGATTCATCCGTTAGTGGAAAACGCCATCAAATACGGAATGAAAACCAGTGACATGCCATTGAAAATTCGCATCAAGGCTCGCGTTGTGGAAGATACACTTCAGGTAGAAGTTTGTAACACCGGCAAATGGGTAGAACCCCAGCAGCATGAGGACGATGAAATGAGTACTAACACTGGTCTGGATAACATTCGCCAGCGCCTTGATAATGCCTTTCCCAATCAATATTCATTAATAGTTGAGCAGCCTGAAGGCAGCGTACACATTAAACTTGAAATTCGAAAAAAAATAGATGCCTGATATGAAAAAGACGTACCGTGCTCTCGTTATTGATGACGAACGACTTGCCCGCAAGGATTTGATCGCTATGCTGGGACAATTCGACAATATTGAAATTATTGGCGAAGCCGAAAATGTTCCAACTGCAAAACAGGCAATTGACCAATTAAATCCCGATATCATTTTCCTCGACATTCAAATGCCCGGCGAAACCGGGTTCGACCTGATCGAACAGATGGAAATTCATGCCAAAATTATTTTCGTCACCGCGTTCGACGAATTTGCCATTCGCGCATTTGAAGTGAACGCGTTGGATTATCTGCTTAAACCGATCAGCGCCGAACGGCTGGCACGCGCACTCGAGCGTCTGGAGGTTCAGGATGCCTCGGCCGCGCAACCAACCCGCAAGCTCGACTACAACGACCGTATGTTCCTGATGATTGACAATCACATGAAATTCATCAAGGTAAAATCAATACTATCGATCGAATCCGCCGGTGATTATTCGGATATTCGTACCCACGATGGCATTAAAGGCTTGACGCTAAAATCCATGAAAGAATGGGAAGCCCGGCTGCCGGATACTTATTTTGTACGCATCCACCGATCCACCATCATTAACATGGATTACATCGACAAAGTGGAAGAATGGTTTAATTATTCATTCCGTGTGTATTTGAAAGGGATGGAAAAACCGTTTGTGATTAGCCGGCGGTATGCTTCGAAATTGAAGGTAACGTTGGGGTGAGGCTGGTAATTGTCAACAAAAGGAAAATGCTTAGCTTTTTGGATCTTTGATTCGGTTTGTTGGCTGAGTAGGTGATCGGTTATCAGTATTGTAAGCTAAATAATGAGAATTAAATAATTCATTCGACTTATAATAAGAAGCAGATGATATCTTATCATCTGCTTTTAATATTATGTGCATATCTCAATTATCGATTTTTCCTTTTCCAATTTATACAGACCAATGTTAAAAATCCGATGCCAAACAGCATGCATGTTGCCGGTTCGGGGACAGGTGATTGATCCGGAGCAATCGTATAGACCTCAAGCGTTCCTATTTTAAGCGCGCTTGCCTGATACTGTTGTCCAACAATGTTTGACAGATTTGTACCATCGGGTCCATAACTGTAATGATAGGCATATCCGCTTGATAACGTTGAATTGATATATATATCATGCCCACCGCCAAATGTTGGACCATACATATAATTATTATAAGTTTGATACTGGCCATAATGATCACATTTTTGAGAGTAGATCGTACTTGTTGTTAAATTGAAAATAAAAGCATTACGGTCATTTGGATCCTGAACTAAATTATAATATCCATTACTACTCCAGCTTTGTGGATTGAATCCACCAATAATTTGCCCTTCCGGCGTCAGTAATTCGATAACGGTAAATGTACGTCCCATACCATCAACAGCATTATGGAAATCGTACGATGTTTGACCGTCACCATCTTGTTTGGTAAAAATGTTCGTAAATGCCAACGGGCCTTCACCTAACCACGTCTCTAATTGAGACGCGTATGATAAATCCAATATGCCTGAACCACCGGTAATAGTCGTAGCACCCACGTAATTGGCAGAACAAATCAATAGAATAACCAACACCAATCTCAAAATTAGACTTTTCATATTTCCTTTTGGCTCCTTTTATTAGGTGATTAACTTTTTATAAATAGTCCAGTTAGCAATTAACGATCAGAATTTCTCATTAAATGTTTAACGGAATGTCATTAGATTTTAACAATTCTTATGCCAAATTGAAGGTGCTGAGTAGTTCTGTTTAAAAGAAGGGTATCGATTTTGGTGATATGATGAAGTGGATGATTTTCTTTGATGCGGAAACTTTATACATGGTATTCAGATTCCATGCTGGGACGCGGAAGCAAGGAATGTATGACGGGTTTTAGAAATGCTCCATATATGTTTTTTTGATGTGCAGATTTGCGATAGTATCGCTTCAAGCGATGCTATCGCTCTGGAAACGCCACCGCCAATTATACGTCTTCATCGACAAGCTCCAATGCCATCCGGCTCACATCCAATTCGCCGGTAAACGCCTGTTTGCTAAACAAGCCGTAGAGTTCTCCAGCTCAGTGAGCGAGCGGGTGTAATGGAATTTGATGGTCTTCACGTTACAACTAAAGCAGTAAAATAGTTTTGAAGCTGCAAATGAAAATTTATACGATATTATTTCAGCTCTACCGGTATCCAAATCTCTTCTTCAGAATCCGGATCATCATGTTTATATTTATCCCCCATGACGGCGAAATGAGGCCGATCATCCAGAACATATTCCGATGTTGGCAACCACATTCTGAAAATGTACTCATAAATTTGTGGGGCTGCGCTTGCAGGTCCTTTATAATCAAAAACAGCATAACGCCCCCCGGGCAATATCATCGATTCCATGCCTTCCGGAATCGAACCGAAGTCAGCGACTTCAACAACCGCCCACTTTTCAAATTCAGCATTCGGATTAAATTTCTTCCAGTACTGAGGTGGATATACTTCAATTGAATTTAAGCCGACAAAGAGCGTCGGCTTAAAGCGATGATGAGCTGATGTTGACATAAGTAAATAAAACGAAACTGCGTTCACATC
>JAFGDW010000096.1 GCA_016931935.1 Candidatus Zhuqueibacterota bacterium
AATTATTTTCTGACATTTTTTGGCAGAAAATGTTAAAACATATTTTAGACAGGATTTCACGGATTCACAGGATTTGTATAATCTCTTTCTCTAAGAAATCCTGTTCATCCTGTTATCCTGTCTAATTTTTTTAATTCTGGTTTATCCAGGTTAGGTGTTGCATTTGCAGTTCAATATACTTTGCTTCAATTAAAAAAACAAGAAAAATTTGTAACAACCAGGATGGATTAATAAGACTAGTGGGCATACATTTGTAACGAAGTCATTTGGTACTACACCTCCATCGCTGCCAATTTCAACGCCACTACATCACGTTGGCTGATGTTCAGGCGTTCCATGCGGTAACGGAGTTTGCCGCGACTTATTTTGAGCAGCCGGGCGGCTTTGCTGAGATTGCCCTCGGCTTTTTCCACGGCGCTGAGAATAATATCACGTTCGAACGTTTCCAGAGCGATACCGCCGTTCGGTATGGGAATGCGCGTGAACTGCTGATTCATCGCCGGTTGCGGAAATGATGGGTATTGGGGTGTTGCACTAGTTGGTTGTTGCGGATAAGGCCCTGATATTGATGGTTGGCTGACCACAGGTTGCGCTGGTGTCGGTTGTGGAATCTGCCGCACGCTATCGAGCCGGAAATCTTCGGCGTGCAGCCATTCATCGTTGGTTTGCACGATCGCCCGTTCGATAGCATTTTTTAGCTGGCGTACATTGCCCGGCCAGGTATAATTCAGGAGTAATTGTTGGGCCGAAGGCGCCAATCCTTGTAATGGCCTTCGATACACATTTTTGAAATGATTGACAAAGCTATCTGCCAGCAGCAAAATATCCTTGCCTCGTTCACGCAATGGTGGAATCCGAATCTGGAAGACATTAAGACGGTAATAAAGGTCTTCGCGGAATTTTCCCTGTTGCACTGCTTCGTATAAATCAACATTGGTCGCGGCGATAACACGGGTGGATACATGAATTTCATCCGTACCGCCGATACGCCGAAAACTTTTATACTCCACAACTTTTAACAACTTCATCTGAAACGATTCGGTCGTGTTGCCGATTTCATCCAGAAAAATTGTTCCACCATTTGCCAACTCAAATAAGCCCTTTTTGCGCATTTGCGCCCCGGTGAAAGCGCCTTTTTCATAGCCAAACAATTCGGATTCCAACAATGACTCGGGAATTGCCCCACAGTTAATGTCGATAAACGGTCGCTCTGCCAACGGACTGGAATGGTGAATCAGTCGAGCCACTAATTCCTTACCCGTTCCACTATCACCGATAATGAGCGTTGTCGCCGCTACACTTCCTGCAATCTGGTGGACATCATTAATGACGTTTTTTATCTGCGGCGACTCGCCGATCAGTGTTTGTTTTGCCGGGGTTGTTTCGTGCACACAGGAATCCTTTGTTGTAAAATTGAATGCTAACCGAACGATATGTCAGGATTTCAAAAATATGCTTGCCCGCGTCCAGTCACCCTTCGACTTCGCTCAGAGTGAAGCAACACACTTCATGCTGAGGCAAGTCGAAGCATGAAGACGCACGTTTTATTTATGAGTATAGCCTAAGATAACTCAATTGCATTAAAGAGTAAATAAATCAGCTTCCAGTTCCGGTAAATGTTATTTATCCGTATCATTTTAAATATCGGCAGGAATGAGCATGAAATTAGCAGGGAATGCAATTCAGCGGGAATTAAGTTTTGATTTACGCCGCAACCCCTCGCCAAGAAAGTTAAAGCCGATTACCGTTAACATAATGAATACGCCGGGAAATAACGAAATCCACCAGGCGTCGAACAGTGCCACTCGCCCATCGTTGATAATGGTGCCCCAGCTTGCCAACGGTGGTTGGATACCGATCCCGAGAAAACTGAGTGACGATTCGAGCAGAATCATTTCCGCGACTTTCAATGGTGCGGTTGCAAGTACCGGTGCCCAGCAATTGGGCAGAAGATGGTGCAACAGAATTCGCAGTGGATGATAGCCCAGACATTGTGCGGCAATAATGAACTCCTGATTTTTCAGTGTAAGCACATCGGCCCTTACAAACCGGGCTGTTTCCATCCAGCCGATGGCGCTAAGAATGATAACAAGCGATGCCGGACTCGGACGGAACAGCGCGACCACCGTCATAATTAGGAAGATTGCCGGAAATGCCAGCCAGAAATCGAGCAGGCGCATCATGGCCGTATCGATCCAGCCGCCGGCATAGGCAGCGACGCCGCCATACAGCAATCCAAAAATTAATGACAGCACGACCACACTAATCGCCAGCATGAGGGATAAACGTCCGCCGTATAAAACGCGGCTAAATACATCCCGGCCAAATTTATCGGTACCAAAAATATGTGATGTTGATGGAGACAGATAACGATCCTGCAGCAAATCGCCTTGAGCATCAGGATCATAGGTAGCGAATATATTGGCGCCGATTGTTAATACAATCAGTACGAACAGTATGATGACGCCGGTCTGAAGCTGCCAATTGTCACGGAAGGTGGTTGTATAATTGATTGTCAGGGATAATGTTGACATAATTTATTCCGAATTAATTTATATTGTTCCCGGTCTCGACTGGGGACACATCACTAACGGATCTGCCGCGTGAAATATTTTTTTAGCGGCAAAGCTGCTGTATGTTCATTTTCAGCGGGACGCTGGAAACGATGTAACCATATAAAACGACTAAAGTCGTTACTACGAACTTGTTCTACTTTACGCGTGTGATTGATGACGAATGCGTGGATCAACCACGGCATATAGCATGTCCGAAATTAAATTTCCAACCACAACCGTCACCGTTGCAATAAAATTGCTTGCCAAAATAAGTGGAAAATCATGCGAGAAAATCGCATTTACAGTAATCCGACCTACGCCGGGCCAGGCAAAAATATGTTCGATTACCACTGCGCCGCCAAATAAAAATGGTAGATAAAGACCAATGAGTGTCACCTGGGGCATAAGCGCGTTTTTCAGTACATAGCGTCCAAGTATTCGGCGTTTTGGCAGACCATATGAGAAAGCCGTGCGAATATAATCTTGCTTCAGAATCCGTAGCACACTTTCGCGCATGAAGCGGGCAGTATAGGCAATAAATGGCATGCTAAGTATGATGACTGGCAAAATCATGTGTTGAATGCGATTGAGCCATAAATGCCAGCCTCCGCTTGTGTTGATTGCCTGCATCTGACCGGATGGCAACCAACCAAGTTTCAACGAAAATAACGTGATGGCTAACAGCGCCAACCAAAAACCAGGGATCGAATACAGAATGAGCAAGCCCGATTGAATTGCCTGATCCTGCCAGGAATGTTCTTTGATGGCAGCGTAAATTCCCAAAAGAATGCCGATCACCATCTGGAAGAGAAAAGCTATCAGCGTTAATTGCAACGTATTGCGCAGCGCTTCTGTCAGGATCGCGCGCACCGGCCGGAGATGCGTAAATGACGTGCCAAATTCAAACTGCGAACACTCCTTTATCCACCTAACGTACTGTTGCCACAACGATTGATCCAGCCCGAACTGGTGGCGGATTGATTCAACCACTTTTGGAGCAATTTCAGGACGAATATACATTGCCGTCGGATCGCCGGGCGCCATGTGCATGAGTACGAAACTAAATGTCATCACAGCCAGAATTAGCACCAGTGAAATAACAATGCGTTTACTGATGAATGCAATCATTGTGTCTCCCGTTCCAGTGCGAGTTCGTGTTGATCAATTGTTTCCGGTGTAGCGAACGCATGGGCAATTAATTGGTGCGTGTATTCATGCTGCGGCGCGCTAAGTAATTCCTGTGTCGGTTGCATCTCAATCAATTTGCCCTGCTGCATGACGCCGATGCGATTTGCATAATGGGACGCTGTTCGAATATCATGGGTGATGATTAACAGTGTCATGTGCCGGGCTTTGGTTAATTCATCGAGCAGAACCATGATTTTTTGTCGGACCATTGCATCCAGACTTGATGTGGGCTCATCAGCGATTAAAAAGCGAGGCTGTGTGGATAATGCGCGAGCTATGACAACCCGCTGTTGCTGACCGCCACTCAGCTCAGACGGATGACGATGCCAATATGAAGCATTCAACCCCACACGATCAAGTAAACGAAGCGCTTCAGCACGACATCCCGTTTCAGATATATCTCGATGAACCTGTAACGCTTCAGTCAACGTCTGGCCGACAGTGTGACGTGGATTGAGCGCCCGTCCCGGATGCTGGAAAATCATTTGCATCGAAGGGCGTAGCTGGCGTAATGCAGAACGATCAAGCGTGAAAATATCCTGATTCTCAAACAGTACGGAGCCGTGATCTGCGGGAATCAGGCGTAACAGGCAACGCGCAAGTGTTGTTTTGCCACTGCCGGACTCGCCAACAATTGCCACAATTTCACGGGGAGCGATATCAAAGGAAACATCATCCACCGCCCATTTGTATTTCATTTTAAATCCGGAAGCGCGCCAGGCATATCGCTTGCTTAGGTTATGTACGCTTAGAATGCTCATGCCGTTATCAATGCCTTTGTGTACTCATGTTCAGGAGCGGCAAACATATTTGCCGTTGTGTTTGATTCAATAATACGACCATGCTGTAGAATCACAGTCCGTGTTGCCAATTGGGATACGAGATGGATGTCGTGACTGATTAAAATCATAGCGAATCCCTGTTGCCGATGCAAGCGGCGCAATAGCCGGATGATGTGATATTGGGTCGTCGCATCCAGTGCGGTTGTCGGTTCATCGGCGATAATGATATCCGGCTCGCAGGCCAGCGCCATGGCGATCATCACACGTTGCGCCATACCACCACTAAGTTGGTGCGGATACATGCGGAACACCCGCAACGGATCGTTAAGTCCAACTTCTTCGAATAGCTTAAGAATTTGGGCATCCGCGACCTGTTTTGCGAGATGAAGGTGATGTCGCACAACATCACGGATTTGATGCCCCACGCGAAATACCGGATTGAGTGCATCCATGGGATTCTGGAAAATCATCGCGACGTGTCGTCCGCGTAACGTCATTAGTTGGGAAATTGACAGGCGTTGCTCCATGAAAAAAATAGCGCCGGAACTGATGGATATGTTTTCGGGCAATAAATCCAGTACGGATAATGACAAGATCGTTTTACCGGCTCCTGATTCACCCACCCACGCCACAATTTCACCCGGCGCTACATCCGTGCACACGTTATGGATGATAATTTCACTACGATTGGAATACCTCGCAGCCACAGTCAGATGCTGAAGCCGAAGAATGGGAGGAGCGGTCTTGCGTTCATATTCTGTGGATTGATTTGTATTCATATTAATACTCGTTATCTACGCATTGGCAACAGAAAGATTGGGAGATGGGGAGAATTGGATAGTGGGAGACAAGGAGATGTGGGGATGGTCTAATGCATTAAAAAAAATCATTGATTAACATCACAAGGATTCAGAACTAAATAACTTGATCATGCATTTCAAAATTTAACATATGGTGTCATCTATGCGTATGCAGGGATCTCCTGTGGTTGTGTATGGAGATTCCGGCATTTACCGCGCCGAACAGCGGCGTGATAAAGCCGTAATGACATTATTACATTAAATCTACCGAAGTAGGATTAATAAGTCATTTAATTTTCTTTCCAAAGTTATTTGATAAGGTCTGTATGAATGCTACAAGTTTTAAAAATACTACAGAATATAAAAACTATAAATCACCTTGTCTCCCTGTCTCTTTGTCACCCTTTTTTCCTCATCTCCCTGTCACATCTCTTACATCTCCGGCGCTTCATACCATTTTTCAATATTATAAAAGGCGCTCAATGGAATCGGACTGACACTTTGAAATCGTTCATGAATCGCCACAATATCATCCTTCCAAAACAAAAATGTATATGGTTGATCTTCATGAATCTCATGCTGAAATTTGCGCCAAATGGCTGCAGCCTTCTCCCGATCCAGCTCGGCACGTCCCTGTTCGATTAATTTATCGACGGCAGGATTTGCGTAATGAACATAATTGAATTGTTCAGTGGATGATGAATGAAAAATCGGCGTCGGATCGATGTTGAAAGACGTGCTCCAGCCTCCCAGATAGGCATCGAATGTCCCTTCACGCAAATGTTTTAAAAAAGCGGTCCATTCCAGTGATTCAATTGAAATATTGATTCCCAGCTTCTTCCACTGATCTTGCAGTACAACTGCCAGATCGGCCTTCTCTTGATTGCCGGCATTTATCGCTAGCGTAAATTCAAATGGCTTGCCTGCCTTGTCGAGCCAGCCGTCGCCATCAGTATCACGCCAGCCGGCTTTTTCCAGTTGGTTGCGCGCCTGCTCCGGATTGTATGGCCAGCCTTTGAGCGACGCATCGTATGCCCACTCAATCATCGGAGGAATTGGGCCGTTACATACGCTGCCGAATCCGTAGAGAATTGCCTCAATCAATCGGTCACGGGGGATTCCCATTGTCAGCGCCTGCCGGATCGATTTTAATTTAAATAAATCCTGTCTTTCATTATAACCGACGTAATAATACACCCGCCCGGAAATCGGATAAACTTTTAAATCGGGACGTTTTACCTGAAGTGATTTCACTTCTTTTGGCGGTACGCCCATCATCATATCAATTTCGCCGGTTTGCAATTGAATAAGCAAATTGGTTTTGTCGGGAATAATTTTAAATAACACACGCTCAAGATACGGACGGCCATCGACAAATTTATCATTTGGTTCCAATTCTATTACCTGCTGATGCACCCAGCGTTTGAGCTTGAACGGGCCGGATGCCAATGGTTGCTGGCCAATTTCATGATTACGAATAGCAGACCGGTCAACATTTTTTAGAATATGCTGTGGCAAAAATTCGCCAGCCGTATCAAACATTTGATCGGGATAGGCTTCGGTGAATGTGAAACGAACGGTGTGGGAATCAACAACTGCTACGGATTTAATAAAATCGGTAACCCACTGATTGGGACTGGCGACTTTGGCATCTTTCAGCAATTCATAGGTGAACTTCACGTCGTACGCGGTTATTGGCACGCCATCTGACCAGACTGCATCCGGGCGTAAATAATATGTTAATTGACGATTGTCCTTTGATCGTTCCCAGCGTGTGGCTAACTCGGGAGAGAAATCGGATTTATCATTCAAATCTGCCAGCCCGAGCATAATCATATGGATGATATCTTTACCGGAACTCGATTCGCTGAATAGTGGGTTGAACGAATCCACATCTTCTGTCACACCAACGACCAGGGCGCCGCCGCAGCTCGGTGGCGCTTCGGTATTATATTTTTTGTGTTTATTATTTTGAGAGCAAGTTGTGCAGCAAAGTGTAATAAGGAGTATTAATGGAATGAACGTCTTCCGCCACATGATGTTACCATCCCTTCTTCCCGGTTAAAAAAAATGTTTCTGAAATTCAATATCAATTGCTTTCACCTACGTTGCAACCAAACCCGAGTGATCCGTTACCTCCCCGGCCATACTTCAAACCGCAGTACGGTGGAGCCGAGTTTTACGACGCAGCCATGGAATAATCGCTCTTTATGCGTGAGTCTCCGTCCGTTCAGGTAAACGCCGTTCATGCTTTCCAGGTCTTCAAGCCAAAAATGATTGTCATCATACGTGATTCGTGCATGCTGTTTCGATACCTGTTGATCCGCCAGTGAAATATTGTTGGAACTGGTGCGTCCGATTGTATTTTCGCCCATCAGCAACGGAAAAATACCATCATGTCGGTCGCCCAAAAGCAGTACCATTCGTGGGCCAGTCTTTTGATTTTTTTCAAGCGGTGCACCGCAAAATGTACAGAACGTATTTGTCAACCGATTGATATGTTTGCAAAATGGACACACATTGCGTTCCATACTAACTCCATTCCCGTTGTTGACCAGCGCGTGCTTCTTCCAATAGTTTCTGTGCAGCGGTATGCTGAGGATCACCCTCCAGAACGCGTTTAAAATTTTGTGCTGCCATATCGTATTTGCCTTGTTTCAGATAAATCACGCCCAGATTGATCCGGATGTCGCTGATGCTTAAATCCTGCGGCTCACAAATGGTCGTGTACTGATTATGCGTTGATAGATTGAAACCACAATTCCCGCAGAAATTGTCGTCGGGATAGTATTCAGCATGGCATCGGGGACAGGTGCTCATAACACGTCTCCACGGAAATGTGTTGGTCCCGCGTTCGTCGATTCATTTACACGGGTTTGCTCCATGAGTTCATTTACCATTTCAAGTTTTTGGGAGATTTTTAGCTGCTTGTACAACGCGTGTGCTTGTTCGAAAAATTGATATGCTTTTTCATGATGTTGCTGTTTCATGTAAAGCAATCCATACTGATAGTAATTTTCAGCCAATCCCTCGTGATACTGTTTTTCCTGATTGATGGCGATACTTTTATCGAGATACTGAATAGCTTCATCAAAATTGTTTTCTTCTGTGTATATGATGCCATAAATATGGTACGCCTCGGCAATACTTAAAATATCATTTATGCGCCGGTACAAATTCAACGCTTGTGAAACAAAATTATACGCTTTATAAAAATCTTTCTGATGCGCATGACATTTTCCCATGTTCAGCAATGTCAAGGTATATAACGGAAGATTTTCCTTTCTATCGACCAACTCAAGGCATTGCTCAAATTCATGGATCGCTTTTTCAGGTTGCTCCATGTCCATATAAGCCATGCCGTTGTTATGATGGATGCGAGCGATACCTTTATTGTCGTTGTGATGGGTGTAAATTTCGAGCGCCAGTTTATAATTATGGAGCGCTCGCCGGAAATTTCCCCGGATGCTATTGATGGTGCCAATATTGGTCAATGCATGGGCACG
This sequence comes from Candidatus Zhuqueibacterota bacterium, assembly GCA_016931935.1. GTDB lineage: Bacteria > Zhuqueibacterota > Zhuqueibacteria > Thermofontimicrobiales > Thiofontviventaceae > Thiofontivivens. The sequence continues at coordinate 8,832 of JAFGDW010000096.1, forward strand.
TTCGGGTATTGTCGAATTCTCATCTGATGTTAATTCAATTGTCTTTGTTAAATACGCCAGCGCCTGGTCGTATTCGCCCTGTTGAAACAGAATCAATCCAATATTATTGAAAATTTGGTATTGCAGCTTTAGGTCCGCAAGTTCAATCGCAATAGAAAGACAGCGATTGTATTGTTCCATGGCGGTATCCCAATTTGAAAGCTTATCATATATTCGACCAAGTTGAAACAACACCGACATTAATTCTTTTTTACGATTTTGATTTTCGTTCAGATCAGCCCACTTCTGATAATAGATCAGGCTTTGTTCCCATTTCCCAATCTGCTCAAAGCACCGTCCCAATTGGGAGTAAAGTTCTTCTTCGGAAATAAAGTCGGGGAGGGGCTCATTTAGTTGAGTGTTACAATTTAACATCTCCTCAAAATACACACTTGCTTCGCGAAACGCATCAAGTTGATAAGCGCGGTCACCGGCCCGATAAAGCAGTGGCAGGGCTTTGCGCAAATCTCCGCCTTTCAGGTAATGTTCCGCCATATCGCCGAGATGAACTCCCGAATCATGCCCGAACGTTTTTTCCAATTCCTTACCTGCCATCAGGTGATATTCCTTGCGCAGTAACGAGGGAATTTGATCAAAGATCAAATCCTGGAGCATGGGATGTTCAAACTGGTAGCCTTTATCAGTGCTCAGAATGATTTGTAATTCCTGCTCGATCCGTTGCAGTGTTTTCAACACCGTTAATTTCGGTTGATTTATCAATGACGAAAGCAGGGTGACATCGAACTGATAGCCCAGCACTGAAGCGACCTGAAGCATTTCGCTTTCCTGCTCCGTTAATGAACTCAACCGGCGCAGAAAAATATCTTCCACACGGTGCGGTACCTCAAGTGAGATTTCCTCGGCCTTATCGTACCAGATACCTTCCTGTACATAAATACCGCCGTTGTCTTTTAACTCTTTCAGTGTCTCAACGACAAAAAATGGATTTCCTTTGGTTTCCTCATAAATCAATGAGTAAAATTCTTCGGAAAAGAATGTCGGTTGCAGGGAACGATCAATCAATTCCAGACAATGTTCCCGTGATAGTCGTTCCAGTTCAATGTCCGTCGACAGATTTTCACGACGCATTCGTGATTGAATTTCCAGCAGCTTTCCTGGTTTCCCGTCAATATGCAGATCGAATCGATCCGTTCTGCTGATGCCTATCAGGAGAATTCGGTGATTTGCGATATTTCTGGCAATATAATGGAATAACCGCAGGCTGGATTCATCGGCCCACTGGATATCATCGATGATGAAAACGACCGGTTGAATTTTGGCAAGCTCGGTAATGAAATGAAAAATGCCTTCAATGATATTTCCATGTTGGACCGATGCTGCGTGCTCGTTCGAATTCACCTGTCCGGGAAATACAGTATTGAATCGTTCGGTCAATTCCTTAAACTGCGGGACATTATCCTGAAGAAGCTGTTTTAGAAATAAGCGTTTTTGCTCGTTTAATGAATAACTATCTTTATTGAAAAATTTTCGCAGCGCTTCAATGTACGGATGATAGGAATCCATCCCTTCCTGATATAATGACTCCCCATATAGCACAAATGAATTATTTGCGCTAATATCATCGATAAAATGCAGCGCCAGGCTGGTTTTGCCAATACCGGCTTCACCCTTTAAAAACACGGTTTGTCCGTGATGACGCGTCATTCGACGATAGATAGCCAGTAATTTACGGTATTCCTGTTCCCTGCCTACAAAAATTGTTTTCACTGTCGATTCGTTCGGAAGCGATTCCTGAGAGTCAGTTTCGGTTTCAGTGGTTTTTAATGGTATTCGAATATTTGCGGATTGACTGTCGATAGCTGCAGAAATTGCGCGGGCAAATGCATCGGCCTGTTCCCAGCGATCGCCTTTCAAAGGGGCAAGCGCACGGATAATGACATTATTTAAATCGTTTGAAATGTCGTGATTCAAATAAATCGGATGGACCGGTGGTTCATTTAATTTTTTGAATAATATTTCCACAGGCGAATTTCCGTTAAACGGTAATTTACCCGTCACCATTTGATAGAACAGCACACCGGTGGCGTACAAATCGCATGTTTGGTCGACCGGATCGCCTAACATTTGTTCGGGTGGCATATATTCGATTGTTCCCAAAATGTCGCCACCAATGGTAAAACCTTGTGTTGTGCTGATTTTTGCAATTCCGAAATCCAGAATTTTGATAGCGTCATCACTGGTAATTAATATATTGTCCGGCTTAATGTCACGATGCCAAATGCCCGTTTGATGTGCTGCTTGTAAACCCATCAGAATATTACTGACAATTTGTGCTGCCCGCGCGGGTTTTAAAATGACAGCTTCGCGCATCAATCCCAGCAGTGATTGGCCTTCCACATATTCCATCACAATGTAACGGCCAATGGAAGCTTTGCCAATTTCATAAATTGTTACAATATTCGGATGGACTAATTTGGCGGCTGCGCGAGCTTCACTTAGAAACCGATCAGCGTTCTGATGATGATCGAGCAGGTGCTGATGCATGATTTTTATAGCGACGTCGCGTTCCAGTTGGGTATCGAATGCTTTATAAACAACTCCCATCCCGCCACTGCCAATTTTACCAACAATTTTATAATGGTCAATCGATTCCATTTACTACGCCTGTAATCATGTTGTTTCGTTGGATTGTTCTACATAAATTTTGTTTTGTTGCATAATTTTTTTAATTTTATCTGCCCTGGCTTTCAAATTAATTGCCTGATAAAATTCAACAGATTTTTCGTACCAGATACGTGCATTGGCATTATCTTCGGACCGAATATACATATGTCCGAATTCCTCACATACTTCGGCCAACCCAAGTTGGTTTTCCAGGTCATTATATAATGAATACGCCCGTTTGAAATGTATTTCCGCCTTTAACATGCTATTTTGTTTGCAATCGATAATACCTTGAATTTTGTGGTATTCGGCCAGTCCCAACTGATCGTTTAACTGCTTGACCAGGTGGCGGGCTTTTTGGTTGCTTACCTGTGCATCGTCCAGGCGGTTACAATTTACCAGTGCAAGCGCATGATTCAATAATGCAATTGAACGTAACATGCGAGCTTCCAATTGGGCGGTGATTGTTAGTGATTTTAAATAGAAGGATTCAGCCTTTTCCCACTCCGCCTCGTCAGCATAGGTCATTCCGATATTATTATAAATCTGTGCCAGGCCGAACGTATCGCCAACTTTTTCATGCAGCGGTATGCTTTTGCTGTAAAGTGCGATAGCCTGCATACGTTGGCCGAGAATGTTGGCAATAATTCCCAGATTGTTATAGAGCGTTCCCAGCAAGGCAATTTCCTGAAGATCTTGTGCAATAGGGATGGCCTTTTCATACTGAACTTTTGCCGACTGGTATTCACCCAGTTCAAGGTGAACATTCCCAATGCCCATGTGAGCTGTCATGGCAATGTGACGATCACCGGAAGCATTATTTGAAATCGCCCGATTGACAGCCGCAAGCGATTCTTGCCAGCGACTCATCCGAAAATGGGTGAAGCCCTCCTGAATCCAGATATGATTTTTTTCCGCCGGTTGTGTTGCAAACCGCATGGCGGATTGGCAGAAGACAAGGCTTTGATTATTTTCTCCGAGAATTCGGGCGAGCCAGGCTGCGCGTGTGTACAATGACACAAGTTTCTTTGTTGGTTTGTCCGGCCAGTCCATGTGTAAAAATGGATTGGCCCGATTCACCAGTGCATATGCCTCCCATAACGCTGCGTTTTTAATGGCGGCATTCATGCCTCGTTCAACCCATTCCAGCGCTTTCGCATGGTTTTCCTGTTTCAAATAAAGATCAACCAATAATGTATATGAAAATCCCTGGGGCGCAATTGATTTGTCGCTTAAGATCGCATCAAGCCGGTTCAACCAATAATCCTGCTGGGCCTCAGTGACATAATTCAGACACTGATTGCGCACCTCGGTTGTGGAAAACCGAAATCGGATTTCATCGACCGCAGGCAGAATCCCCTTTTGTGACAATGATGCTAATCCCTTCAGCACATCGATACGCGGATGATCGCTAATTGCTGCCAGAATATTGCTATCGAACGTATCTCCCAAAAATGCTGCCGCCGTTAGTACTGCCTGTTGAACAGCCGGAAGTGTATTCCAAATTGTCGAAAATTTATCCCCGTTCAGTGTTTTATTTTCATTGGGAATATCCCACTCGGATTGGTGATACCAAACATCATTTGAACTATAAATAACGCCGGTTTCAATGAGATGCGCCAGGATTGACTGGATTTTCCCGGGAAGACCCTGGCTGGCATTGTGTACGTGTTCGATAAAACGGTCGGTAAAATCGGCCTGTGGAAAGACGGTTTGCAGTAATTCGTGAGTTTGAGCAAGCGTGAATGGTTCCAGTTTTATCGGCAAGTAAAGCCGCTCTCTGTTCATACGTTGCAACCCATCGCGCCAACTGCCATCGCCACTTTGCGCAACTTCTTTAGTCGTATCGACCAGTAGAATAATAGTTAACGGGTGTGATTCGATTCGTTTGGCGACATAATGAATGAAGTGCCAAAATGTTGTAGTAGCATGTTGAGCATGCAGGAAAATTCCCAGCGTTGAGTGATGCTGTGTTTCTTCAATAAGTTGTTGTGCCAGTTGATGGTGAATCAGGCTGTATTGTTTTTGCCGCGTATGGCTTTGCGACAGGATCGGATCTGTTTCTGATGCTTCATTCTCGGTATCAGAGTACTCATCTTCGCGCCACAGTCGGAATGTAGAAGGATCCGGTAAAAGTTGAATAATCGGATCATAAGGAGATAACGGATTGAATTCAGCCAAAGAAATTTGTTTCGCCCGATATTTGGCAAATGATAATTGCGCCAGTGCCGCGTCCAATAGCAATGATTTGCCGGAGCCGGTATCACCGCTGATGACAATTAACTGACCTTTGCCCTTTTTCGTTTCCATGATGGCAGAAATCAGTTGCTGAATTTGCTCTTTTCTGGTTGCACCGGATTGTTGAAAACGGGTGCGCAGTTGTTCTAAGTGGCGTTGATTGTTCATATTATTGTTTTTTTTATTGATGGAATGACATTATCCAATTATTATATCGTCAGATTCGTGTAAAATTTTAAATAAAAAGCCCATAAAACATGTTGTAATTAGGGGCTTTCATTTGGATATCATAAAGTGTTATTGACGATTATTGTCCAGATATCGTTACGATTTGAAAATCATTCCGCATGTGCCAGTGCATAGCGTGAAAAATGCGGAATTTGAGCATCAATAATTCGGAGGTAGCCAGCTTCTTTGTCAACAACAATTTCTTTTACAACCATCTGCTGCCAAACGCCGGACTCATCGCTGGTATACCACAACCCAAGTTTGTCGATTTCGAGATCCGAAACGTCAGCACCTTTCACCTCGATATTAAGTAGCGCTGGTTTGGCAAACATAATGCCATGTGGATAAAAAGTCACATCGACATCTCCGCTTAACAGTGTTGGGTCCACAGTAAGCCGGAGCAAAGCATCTTCGCTGATGCTTTCCGGTGGCACTGTGAAGGTTGTCTTCATTTCCAATGCTCCTCGGTCACTGGCAGCGGCACTTTTGGTTACGTAGTCAAGAGAAATTTCGCCGCCATCCTTGTAGGTTACGTAATCAACGACTGCGGGTAATACTACTTTGTTCAATGCATTTGACTGATCTGCAAAAGAAACGAACTCAAGATTCTGGGGCGCGCTTGTTAACTCAACAGTGGGAGTTGTTGGAGTTGAAACATGCGAACAACCTGTGACAATCAACATTCCCATGACAGCAGAGGCTGTCAAGATTCGTTTGACTGCTGGTGAGTTATATGGCATAATTAAAACTCCTTTGGATAATGTAAGCATAATAGAAATTCACTTCACCCTTCTGCAACAGTTATGCCATATTATATAGCGGAATTAAGTTCCAAAAAGATAGCAACTTGGGGGCGGCGACCAATTTACTGATGTTTGAGCATATCGAATCATTCGGCTGGTAAATGCCAACAATTGGTGAAAATGAATGAATTGGCTGAAATGAGCCATAAAAAAAGTGTTTATCAATCAGCTTTCAGCGTTTAGCTAACATGCTGATGGTAGAAAGCTAAATGTCTATGAAGGCTGGCAAACTCGTCACGCCGTTATTAATTTTTGTGATTTAATTCGGAAGATTGAATAATAATTATTGAATTGGTGACTTTTTCTCAAGCCATTTTCGAAGCAGGCGATAGAAGTGGGAAGGTTCGATCGGTTTACTCAAATAATCATTCATTCCCGAAAGCAGACAACGCTCACGGTCGCCCTGTTCACTAAAAGCTGTGAGTGCAATTATCGGAACGTGACGTAGTTGCAGGTCATTGCGGATTTTGCGGGTCGTAACATAGCCGTCAAGGTTGGGCATTTGGACGTCCATTAGTATTAAATCGTAACTGGTATGTTGGAGAATGTTCAGAGCTTCCTGACCATCGTTAGCAATATCCACACGCAAACCCGGTCGCGATGTTAATGATTTTATGACTTCCTGATTAATATAAATATCTTCAACCAGCAATATCCGGACGTGACTTTTCATTTTTCCCAGACGCTCAATATCATTCTCCTGATTTTCGCGACCCAATGAATGATTAACAGAGAGCAGTAATTGATGTGAAGTTAGTGGTAATGCAAGATTCCACGTTAAATTGGTATTTCCCGTGCTTGTGTGATTGGGATGCCAGTATTCATCAATAAAAATAATTGGTACGTTCACGTGTTGTTCAATAGCTTTCAATTTATGAGAGTGCTTTTTCCGATTATCGGAGATGAGCACATCAAATGCATCGGGATTGCTTATCGTCCCGGATGACGGATGAAGCGCGATAACATTGTAATTATGAGCATGAAGCATATGGGTGATAATTCGGCGTAACAGTACATCTTTTGTGAGTAGTCCGACACGCGGCGCCGATTTTGGCGCTGTGGCAGCCTCTGTAAGTGTTGATGTTTGAAAAGACTGCAGGAAGTTAAATGAATGAAAACGTTTGCCTTTTTGACCAATCCATATTTGTGCTCCGTTATGATTTAGCAAACGCCCGGTAATATACAGACCCAATTCTATGGGTGTAAGGTCAATGCTTTCAGGCTGTAAATCATGGACATATTTCTGCAAGTCCATATGAAATGCTTTCAGGGAGAATGGTTCGCCGGTGTGCAGCACAGAAAATTGAAGTGTTGTGGTCGTGGCTTCGACATGATTTTTTTGAACTTCAATCAATACCTGACCGGACTGGCACAAGCTTAATGCATGCTGAACCAGGCTTAATACGATCCGTTTCAATCGTTCGGGATCGCCTATTAGCATTTGTGGTACATCATCATGAATCCAGATATAAAATGCCATTTTTTTTGCTGCTAATTCATGGGTAAAAATCTCACCCAGATTTTCGATTGTTTCCCGAATGGAAAAGAGCTCTTCGCGCATACGAAAATGCGATGATTCTAACAGGGATAAATCCATAACATGTCCCAAAAACGCCTGTAGAATGACCGCGCTGTTTTTAACATATTGCAACGGAAGCATGCGAGCTATATCCGCTTCGGAAGACAGCGAAATATCCGTCAAACCGATAATCGCATTCATGGCGGTGCGCACATTGTGGCTAATGTTGCGGAGAAGCAGACGGTTTGTATTTGGCTCATCCACATGAAAAAGTTGTTGCATAATCGGCGCCTGAGGTTGATTGTATGAAAGAGTGCCCTCACGATTGATTGCGTGCTGCGAATTATTATGTGGATAATATTCGTGTGAAACAGACATGGAAATCTCCTTACACAAGCACCGGTTCAGGAACAAGCCATTGCGCAAGAACCCGGTAAAGTTCATCAGGATCTATCGGTTTGGAAATATAATCATTCATCCCGGAAATTAAGCATTTTTCTTTATCTTCTTTCATTGCATGGGCGGTTTGGGCAATAATGACAATTTCGTTATCGTGCAACTCAGTCCGGATTACTTTTGTTGCGGTTGGCCCATCCATATTGGGCATTTGAACATCCATAAGAACGAGGTCATATTGGTTGGATTTCAGCATATCGATGGCAATGACACCATCTGCAGCCGTATCCACCGGGATGGCGGTTTTCGCAAGCAGCGCACTGGCCACTTTCTGATTAATAACATTATCTTCGACAAGTAAAATGCGAAATTTATCACTAAGTGACTTGAGTCGCGCCAGATGACGATTTTGCACCGGTTGCGGTTCTTCGTTCTGTTTGCGGTTTTGAAAATTATTTTCTATTTTGTGTAACGTTTGCAGCAACGATTGCCGCTTGATTGGTTTGGATAGTAGAAAAACAAGTTCCCGTTTTGTCATTTCGGAAAAATGTTGAGAACGATTGACAGGTGTTAAAAATAGCAGGGGAATTTGTTGTGAAGCCGATACCTGCCGAACAGTGTCAATCCATGCAGCGTTATATCCGGCATTTTCCTGATAATCAATTATGATTGTTTGGATGTCAGAATTTGACTCAATACATGCAGTTACTTCATCTCGCTGGTGCACAAGGTGAAGCGGATAATCATAGTATCCGAGATATTCAGTTAACAGGAAACGAGTGACTTCGCCTGGAGTGACGATAAGTATTTTCCCTTTGTTTGTCAGCACAGGTACCGAAGGAATTGCAGGTTGTTGCTGGCTTTGCAGCGCAAATCTGGCGGTGAAATAGAATTTGCTGCCCTTTGACTCATGTTCATCGGACGTTTCGTTGTGTTGATGTTCATTATTTAAGTGACTCATTAGCTCACATTTCGCCGGACTTTGCACACCGATTTTGCCGCCCATCATTTCCACTAGTTGCCGGGAGATCGTTAATCCAAGACCGCTGCCGCCATATTTTCGCGTGGTTGAGCTATCGGCCTGGGTAAAGCTCTCGAAAATTTTTTGCTGGCGATCCGCAGGAATACCAATGCCTGTGTCAATGACAGCAAAACGGATGACTGCCCATTCTACTTGAAGCTGGACCAATTCAACAGAAATAGAAATGCGCCCTTCATCGGTAAATTTAATAGCATTGCCGATCAAATTGACCAGGATTTGCGATAGCCGTCCCGGATCACCCAGAAGTTGCGTAGGCACATTGCGCTGGATGAACAAATTTAAATCCAAACCTTTTTCTTCGGCATTGGAGATTGTAATATCGCATACATTTTCCAGCGTATTTTCCAAATCAAATTCGATCGATTCCAGCGACAATTGACCGGCTTCAATTTTGGAGAAATCAAGAATATCGTTGAGAAGTCCCTGTAACTGCTTAACGCTCTTCTTTACCATTGTCAGGTAATGGGATTGTTCGCCGGAGAGTTCCGTATCAAGCAGTAGATTATTGATGCCGACAATTCCGTTTAGCGGCGTACGAATTTCATGACTCATATTTGCCAGGAAATCGGATTTTGCACGGCTTCCAGCTTCAGCAGCTTCCTTTGCTTTTTTCAGTTTTTCTTCAAATTGCTTCTTTTGCGTAACGTCACGGATAACGATCATAAATGCGGTTCTGTCGTGAAATGTGAATGGTGTCGCAGCAACTTCGGTAATAATCGTCGAACCGTCCAGCTTTAAAAATTTTTCTTCGATCCAGGGAACGTGATCACCCTGCATCATTTGTTGAATCCGTTCGGTGACAATATCGCGGGATTCCGGATGAACGAACGACAAAAATTCTTCACCAACCAGGTCATCCATGGACTCAGCACCGACCAGTTTGACGGCGGCGCTGTTTACGAACTGAATGTTGCCATCCATGTAGACAATAATCGCTTCAGGGGATAATTCGACGAGTTTTCGGTACCGGTCCTCACTTTTGCGGAGCTGTGCCTCCGCAAATTTCCGATCGCTTATGTTGCGTACGATCGCGACAATTTGGTGGTCGGGGATTGGAACAAGCCGCGCTTCATAATAAACGATTTTGTTTTTTATGTTCAGAGCGTATTCAAAACTGTTGGTAATGCGGGTATCACAGACCTGTTTCAAAGCGTTTGAAAAGGATGTACTTGTTTTTACAAACGGCAGGTTATGAAAGTTATGGCCGAGCAAATCATTGGTCGGATGTTGCACATCCCCCTGAATACCGACCTTAAAATCTTGAATTATCCCGGTTGAGTTTAGTCTGAAAAATAAGTCGGGGAATGCCTGAAATACGGCATTAATTTCCGAATTGGCTTGTTGCAGTTCGTGGGCGCTCAATTCAAGCGACAGCTCCAGCATGCGATGCGCCTCTTCGAACGAGTTGTAAACATCTTCTACTGATTCAAGAAAATTCTGCATCCGATTGTCGATGGGACAATCTTTTAGAAATTTATGGATTTGCTTCTGTAATAAGTTGTGCTTTATTGCCATCAAAATGCTCCACCACGTGAAAACGTAATTCGATATTTCGTTCGAATTCGTATTTTTAATATCGTCTTGTTTATTGAATTTTTTACTTATTTGTGAAAATTGGGGAAAAAGGAAGAAAGGAGAAAGAAGATTAGGGGTACGGAGAACGGAGCCGGGAAATCATTTTCCGTGTTCCGTTCTCCGTTCTCCGTATTAAGGCTTACCGACCAGATTGACGAGCCAAAGGCTTAGATCCGGGAAGTAGGTAATGATTAGCAGCGCAATTAACAGGATTGCCAGAAATGGCAACGCCGCGCGGTACAATTGCACCACTGGTTTTTCGAACCGGAAACTGGAAATGAACAGATTGAGTCCCACGGGTGGGGTCGAGTAGCCGATTTCCAGATTGGTAAGAAAGATGATGCCCAAATGAATCGGATCGACACCGAACTCTTTGGCGATCGGCACAATCAACGGCACCACAACGATGATCGCCGAGAATATATCCATCAGACAGCCGACGATTAGCAGGAATATATTCAACATGATCAGGAATACAATTTTGCTGGAAATAACTGCACTCATTGCCTCGAGAATTTTCATCGGAACTTGTTCATCAATCAGAAAGTTGGTGAGTCCCATTGCTGAACCCAGAATGATCAGAATACCGCCGACCAGCAGCATGCTTTCCTGCATAATTCGTGGGATATCCTTAAACAATTTCAAATCGCGTGTAATGAATACTTCGACAACAACAACATAGAACGATGTGATCGCCGCTGCTTCAGTAGCCGTAAAGAAACCGCCGTAGATGCCAACGATGATGATAATCGGTAGCGGCAATTCCCATCCTGCTTTCAGCACCGACCTGCCCAAATTAGTGAACCGGAACGGTGTGCGTTCTATTTTAACCTGATTGCCTTTTCGCAAGCTAAATGCTGACAACAGAACGATTAGTAAAATACCCGGAACAATCCCCGCCAGGAACAATTTATCAATACTTATTTGCGCGACAAAACCATATAAAATAATAGGCAGGCTCGGCGGAAATAACAATCCCAGGCTTCCCGAAGATGTTAATAAGCCTAATGAAAAATTTTCAGGATAACCCTCCTTTTTCAGGATCGGGTACAATAAACCACCAAGCGCAACAATTGTCACGCCGGATGCGCCGGTAAACGCCGTAAAAAAGGCACATGTTACCAGAGCAACGATTGCCAGTCCGCCAGGCATCCAGCCGAAAAACGCATTGGCCACGTCCACCAGTCGTCGCGGTGCTTTGCTTTCCGCGAGTATGTAACCGGTAAACGTAAATAATGGAATAGCCAGCAGGGTTGGAGCGCTGGCAATACGGTATAATTCAATTATTACCGCCGATGATTCAATATCCAGATTATGGAAACTCAGTAGCGCAATGCCGCCGAGAATGACGAACAGAGGCGTACCGAACAGGGCAAACAGCAGAAATACCAGTCCAATGATTACGAGTATCATGATGCCACCTCCCCGGTCGGATTATATTTAAAAAGTAAATCCAGTGCATGCAGAAAAAATCGGAAACTCATTAATCCGAAACCAAAGGCAATAACAACTTCGGCGACCCAGACAGGAATGTCGGAAAATAAAACACCGCCGCCATCCATTTCAAACCCGATAAATTGAATTGATGCGTGTGTCAGTAAAAAACAAATAGCTGCTGCAGCCAGATTTACGAGCATATCGGTAATGCGTCGGATGCGTTTGGGAATAAGACGGTTGAGCACATCGATGTTGATGTGTTTGCCCTCGCGAGCAGCCAGTGACGCTCCAAAAAAGCCGATCCACAGCACAAGATGCCGTAGCAGAATATCACCCCATGAAATGGATGATGAAAAAAAATTGCGCAGAATGATCTGCAGGAAGGCGATTAAGATCATCACTGTTAATATGATAATTATCAGTACCCGTTCAATCCGAGCGAGACCGTTATCAAATTTATGAATCCATTTCACAAAAATATCTCCTTTCGCAGCAGCGGATGTTTACAGATGGGTGGATTCTATCGAGCGCTAAACTGCAACTAGTTGTAAAAATTTTCACGAACAGATTTGACATTGCCGGACATTCTGAAACGGTTTCTATCAATCGAGGTGAAGATTGATTCAGTATGCTCTGCACCCATTATCCACGTTCACATTTAATCTATTTCAAATGTTTTCCTTCAACAACTTTCTCAGTAAATTTTTCCTTTTTGGTCGAATATGCATCCGCTAATTTATTGCCAATGCCATAATACGCTCTTACTCCCGGCGCATATAAAACCGGACGAATTCGTTCAATCAACGGAACTTGCTCCGAATCCAGACAGGAATCATCAGCCTTAATATCCAGAATTTCCCCGATAAATTGTGTGTGCAATCCGATTTCGATTGAATGAATCATATGACATTCCAGAATCATCGGAAACTCATCGATATAGGGCGCATCCACAAGCGTACTTTTTACCGGTGTTAATCCGGTTGTCAAGAATTTGTCTTCATTTTTGCCAGAAACGCTGCCGAAGTAGTCGGCATGTGAAAGATATTTATCCCCCGGAATATTTATTGTAAATGCTTTTCGCTCCAGAATGTGGTGATAGCTATAGGTTGCTTTTCGTAATGAAATAGAAACGCATGGTGGTTTGGAACAGCAAATACCACCCCATGCAACTGTCATTGCATTGGGCTTTCCGACGCCATCAAACGTACACACAACAAGAACGGGTGTAGGATAAAGCAATGGCTGGGCACCAATGGATTGTTTCATAAAAATACTCCTGATTAATTCGAACAGTTAGTTATGCCGAAAAATCGTTGGTTAATGTGTAATGGGTTTGGTTGATATTATAACCATATTTAGTTTAAATGTTAAGTAGTAAAGAAGTAAAAACAAACTTTTAATAGCCACTGATGAACGCGGATGAGACACGGAAATAAGTATCTCATCGATAATGGATGGTGTGACAATGTGCATATGAATCTGCACAACAAAATTATGCTTTTGACGAAATTGAATTGTCAACCGAAAATATAAAACGAAAAATATCCATGTTTATCAGTGTTCATCCGTGGCTAAAATACATAAGAATTGAAGATTTATTAAAATTACAAATGACCGGTCGAACGAATCGCCTTCGACTACGCTCAGGTTGAAGTGCAACCTTCACGGTGAGTCCTTCGATAAACTCAGGATATGCTCCGTCGAACCGTGATAACTTGTTAAATTTCAATCGACCAGTATTTTCAACTGGTCATTCGTATTAAAATTAGTTGAAAGTCAATGTCATTAAGTTAAGCTGATATTTCTTGATCTTAGAATCCTAACATGCTTAGACTTCGCTCAGCATGAAGCGCCGTTGACTTCACACTGAACGAAGTCGAAGTGTGAATAGGTCAAACAACTAATTCTTATCTTAACTTAATGGCATTGAGTTGAAAGTATTAATCACTCGCTGTGTCTTCATACTTCATAAATTTCTTTTTATGTTTGAAATCGCATGAGCTATCTGTACGTGCAAATCCCTTTTTAATTAAATGGGCGTTAATAAATGTTTTGTTTTTCAAGTACAGATAGACTTTTAAATTATCAGATTCCTCCGGGTAGTTATCATCAAATCGTAGAAAGACTTTTTGACGTTTGATCATGGATTCAATGAATCGGGTTGCCTCGTCCGTTTTACCGTCTTTTATACAGACACCAAGCAATCGAATTGTTCTGTTGTCATTTAAGCGTAATGTCAACGGATCAATAATTTCTTTGATAGAGAAATACTTGGTGTCATCGCTGCTATGTTTATCGATTTTTGAGCCAAACTGGCGCTGCTTGATTTCAATTTGATTGTTAAGCGCATGTGGATCATTAAAAATATAGGGCAATGTTTCAATGCGTTGAACAGGATCGAAAGTGAGCTTGTCCTCCAACAGTTGATATTCAGTGTTTTCCAAATCGATTTGCGACCAGTTCAATTTATCCTTGATTACAGGCAGATACGCTTCATTAATTTCATAACCGACTGAGTTACGATTCAAATTTCGTGCTGCCAGCGAAGTGGTACCGCTCCCCAAAAACGGATCAAGTACGGTGTCGCTCACAAACGCGAACATTTTAATCAATCTCGCCGGAAGTTCTTCGGGAAACATGGCAAGATGCCCTTTCTGTTTTGCCCCGGCAAACACCCAATGTCCGGAAAAATAGCTATTCCATTCATCTTTGCTCATTGCCGATTGCCGCTTGAGCTCGGGATTGGGAATTGTCGCTTTACCGGGCTTTTTAAACAGGAGGATGAATTCATAATCCAGCTTTAAAATACCGTTGCGTGGATAGGGGAAACTGCCCATAATTGTGGCGCCGCCACTGGTATTGGTGGTTGTTACCTTTTGCCAGATAATGGCGCCCATATAATCGAAGCCAATTATTTCACAGAACTTGATAATTTCAGTACGAATCGGGATTACTTTATAACGTCCATAATACACCGACCGCGCAAACTGATCGCCGATATTAACACACAGTCGGCATCCCGGATGTAACACCCGGTGACATTCGCTCCAGACCAGATTCAGATTATTAATGTAGCTCTCGTAGTTTTCATGAAATCCGATTTGCTCCGCAGTATCATAATCCTTCAATTGCCAATATGGGGGAGACGTAATGATCAAATGAACCGATTCATTATCGAGAATATTCATCTGTCTACTGTCGCCATGAACTATTCGATGCAATGTTTTCATAGTATTCGTTTTCGATTCATTTTAAAATCCATTCAATTGAATCAGGATTCGTTATCCGAAAGCTCTGAAATTGATTGAGCAGGAGTCTCGTTGAATAAACGCAAATAAAATTCTTTGATAGATAATTCCATCTGTTGAACCACATTGGCTTCAATTGCTTTTTCCGCCAGTAAAATGGCATTTTTTATTGCTTTGGCTTTAGATCGTCCGTGCGCTTTTATTACAAGTTTTTGGAAACCAAGAATCGGTGCGCCGCCATACTCAGAATAATCCAGGCGTTTTTTCAATTTTTTCAATACCGGCGCAAGCAGGATAAGACCAGCTTTGGTGAATATACTTTTATTCCAAATGCGTTTCCCGATTTCCAATGCCATTTCGGCAATTCCTTCAATGCTTTTCAATACGATGTTGCCGGTAATGCCTTCGGTTATAATAACATCGACTATTCCCCGCATGATGTCCTTGCCTTCCACATTGCCGATGAATTGCAACTCAGTCATCTTACGAAGCGTGCGGTTGGTTTCCACCAGAATGTCGTGACCTTTGGTATCTTCCTCCCCGATATTAAGCAAGCCAACCCGCGGATTTTCGATGGCCATGCTTCCTTTCGCATAATGAATCCCCATAATCGCGAAACTGATTAGTTGATTCACGGTACAGTGCAATGTTGCACCAACATCCAGCATGATGGCAACCCCCGGATCAGCCGCAGTGTTTTTATTAGCAGGAAATACTGCTGCCAGTACACCGCGTTCAATTCCCGGGATACGCGGGATATTGGCTGAGCATGATAAAATGGTTGCGCCCGTACTACCAGCGCTCAAAAGTGCATCGCCCAGATGGTCTCGAATCATCCGGGTTGCCACATGGATCGATGCATCCGGTTTCGATGTCACCGCTTCTTTTGGGTGCTCGGCCATACCGATTACTTCGGAAGTATGAACTACCGACCAGCGGTCGATTCCCAGACCTGAGTCTTTCATCAACGGCAGAATTTGGTTTTCATCACCAACGAAGATACAATAAAGTGATTCACTTAGTTTACACGCCTCAATTGCCCCCTTGATAATTTCATTGGGCGCATGATCCCCACCCATGGCATCAATAATAATTCGATGTTGTTGCATGTTTTGATATTTCCTTTTTAAAAAGGTTTTTAGTATACCTATCGGCGGTTTTCGATAGTAACTGAGTGACGCGAAAATTTGTGATTTCTATTGTTAATGCTTTGGAACCGGATTGTTACCAGGATATAATATACTAAGTCCAAAGTGGTTTTCAGATTTTTATTTTCAAACCGTCCCTTACCTTCGGCCTTCCTTCAAAAAGAAGGGAATGAAGGTCAAATCTGAAAACCACTTTATTTCAAGTATA
>JAFGDW010000097.1 GCA_016931935.1 Candidatus Zhuqueibacterota bacterium
GATCGCAATGGAAGAAGGACTTCGCTTCGCCATTCGTGAAGGTGGACGAACTGTCGGTGCTGGCGTGGTCACCGGAATTATTGAATAAAACCGGAGAATTTCGATAATGGCTGGACAAAAAATTCGAATTAAACTAAAAGCGTACGATCATCGCTTAATTGATAAGTCGACGGATAAAATTATCAAGACGGCGAAAACAACAGGCGCTGCAATTTCAGGTCCGATACCTTTACCAACACGGCGATCTGTGTATACAGTTTTGCGTTCACCTCATGTCGACAAAAAGTCGCGTGAACAATTTGAAACACGTGTGCACAAACGGTTAATTGATATTCTAAATTCAAATCCCAAAACCGTTGATGCGCTGATGAAACTGGAATTGCCAGCAGGTGTTGATGTAGAAATTAAAGTATAAGATGTTACTCGTATTTTTTGTCCAACTTTAAATAGAAAAGTGAAAGAAAATGAGCGCATTGATTGGAAAAAAAATCGGAATGACCAGGCTGTTCGATGAACAGGGAAATAATATCCCCGTTACGATTCTCGAAGCTGGACCCTGTTTCGTGACACAAATTAAAACGAAAGAAAATGACGGCTACGATGCTGTGCAATTGGGTTTTGATCCAAAACGCGAAAAGCTGGTGAAGAAACCTCAATTGGGACACTTCAAAAAAGCCAAAGTAAGTCCGTTACGAATCATACGAGAATTCAAGAATATTGAGACAGATCAAGCGTTGAATCTCGGTGCTGAATTAAAAGTCGATCAGTTTGCAGAAGGTGAAGTTGTTCAGGTAACCGGCCGTTCAAAAGGTAAAGGATTTCAGGGGGGTGTCAAACGACATGGCTTTGGCGGTGGTCCAAAATCGCATGGTCAGAGTGACCGTTTAAGAGCACCGGGTTCCCTGGGACAATCATCCTACCCATCTCGAGTATTAAAAGGTACACGTATGGCAGGCCGTATGGGGAATGACCGTGTCACATTGAAAAATGTGAGAGTTGTGAAAGTCGATCCTGAAAATAATCTACTCATAGTAAGAGGAGCGATTCCAGGAGCAAACCAGGGTATCGTTTATATTAAGAAAAAGTAAACGTGGATACAATTATGGAATTGGATGTCTATAAAATAGATGGATCACCATCTGGTGAGAAAATTTCTCTGCCGGACGAGATATTTAATATCGAGCCAAATGACCATGCCATTTACCAGGCGGTACGGTCGTTTACTATCAATGGTCGACAGGGAACTGTAGCAACAAAAAATCGCGCTCTTGTCAGAGGTGGTGGTAAAAAACCCTGGCGTCAGAAGGGACGTGGAACAGCTCGCGCCGGTACGAGCCGGTCACCTTTGTGGTCCGGAGGTGGACGTATATTTGGCCCATCACCGAGAGATTTTAAGTTTAACCTTCCCAAGAAGGTGAAAAAGTTAGCCCGAAAATCGGCCTTGACTTACAAAGCCCGTGAAGCTGCGATTACAGTTGTGGAAGATTTTAATATCGAGCAAGGTAAAACGAAGGAAATTTTTAACATCCTTAAAAATATGAAACTAAATTCGAAAAAAGTGCTGTTGGCAACTTCGGGTATAGATAGCTTATTGGTTCGCGCCGGACGAAATATCCCATATTTCAATATCTGCATGGTTGAAAATATCAATACATATGATATTCTGAATTGTCAGAATCTGGTGCTTCAAAAAAGTGCACTGGAAAAAATGAAAGAGGTCTATTAAGGATGAACGTGTATCAAGTTTTAAAGCGACCCATCCTGACAGAAAAGATGTTGAAACTTCAGGAAAACAAACGTCAATACGCGTTTGAGGTCGACGGACGCGCAAATAAAATTGAAGTTGAAAAAGCAGTCCATGATAAATTCGATGTGACTGTTGAAAATGTTAATATCGTCAATGTGAAGGGAAAGACCAAACGCATGAACACGCGTCGTGGTTTGACCACCGGCAAACGCGCCGATTGGAAAAAAGCTATTGTCACATTGCGCGAAGGTGATTCGATTAATTTCTTTGAGAGCGCTTAAGAGTGGAGTTTATTCATGGCGGTGAAAACATTCAAACCCATTACTCCCGGACAACGGTTTAAAACGATTTCGACATTTGACGAAATCACAAAAACAATACCTGAAAAATCGTTGTTGACCCCACTGAAAAAGACCGGGGGACGAAATAATCGTGGTCGTGTAACATCACGTCATCGTGGTGGTGGTCATAAACGGGCATATCGTATTATTGATTTTAAAAGAAATAAAGATGATATTCCGGCACGCGTTGCAGCAATCGAATACGATCCAAATCGATCGGCTCGGATTGCCTTGTTACACTATGCGGATGGTGAAAAGCGTTATATAATTGCACCAATTGGACTAAATGTTAATGATTCTGTGATGTCCGGGGATTCAACGGAAATTAAGCCCGGTAATACCATGCCAATTAAAAACATTCCCTTGGGTTCTTCGATTCATAATATTGAATTGAAAATTGGCAAAGGTGGTCAAATTGCGCGTGGCGCCGGATCGTATGCACAATTGATGGCACGAGATAATAATTATGCCACTTTAAAACTTCCGTCCGGTGAAATCCGATTGGTACACGTACAATGTCGTGCGACTTTGGGGCAAGTCGGCAATACCGAACACGAAAATATCACTATTGGTAAAGCCGGAAAAACCCGCTGGCTTGGTCGTCGACCGAAAGTCCGTGGAGTTGCAATGAACCCCGTAGATCATCCGATGGGCGGTGGTGAAGGTAAAACATCAGGTGGCCGTCATCCGTGTTCACCATGGGGCTTACCTTCAAAGGGTAAAAAGACCCGTACTAAAAAAGCTTCTGATTCATTAATTGTTAAACGACGGAAATCAAAATAGGTTAGATCATTATGGCACGATCAATTAAAAAAGGTCCATACATCGATACAAAGCTGCAGAAACGGATTGATGAGTTGAACCAAACCAATCAGAAAAAGGTCATTAAAACCTGGGCCAGACGTTCCACCATTTCTCCCGATTTTGTCGGACATACACTGGCTGTGCACAATGGCAACAAGTTTATCCCTGTATTTATTTCGGAAAACATGGTCGGCCATAAACTTGGCGAGTTCGCACCTACGCGGACATTCCGTGGCCATCCAACTAAAAAAGCTGATAAAAGAAGTGGTATGAGATAATCTTTCAAATAAAAGGTCTTTTATATGGAAGCCAGAGCTGTAGCAAAATATATTCGCATGTCTCCACGCAAGGTGAGACGCGTCGCCGACATGATTCGAGGAAAAAATGTTGGAGAAGCCATAAATATTCTTCATTTCACGACGAAAGCTGCTTCTACGCCGATTGAAAAAGTATTGCGTTCAGCAGTCTCGAACATGTTAAACCTCGAAGACAGTTCCAAAGTCGATCCTGATGAACTGTACGTAAAAGAGATTCGTATTGATGAAGGGATGACACTGAAGCGGTTTCGAGCGGCCTCGATGGGACGCGCAGTGAGAATTCGTAAACGCACGAGTCATATCTCGGTCATCGTTGCCGAACAAATAGATTAAATTGATAGGAGGAACTTTTGGGTCAGAAAGTCAATCCAATTGGGTTGCGCTTAGGAATCACACGGACATGGGATTCGAATTGGTATGATGAGCGTAACTTTTCCGAAAAATTAGATGAAGATTTAAAGATTCGACGATACGTGCGTACACGTTTACAAAGAGCTGGTGTCGCTAAAATCGAAATCGAACGCACTTCCAAACGCATTACGCTGACAATTCATACAGCGCGTCCGGGTATTGTCATCGGACGGAAGGGTGCAGAAGTTGATAAATTGAAAGTTGAGTTACAAAAAGTAACGGATAAGGAAATTCAATTAAATATCAATGAAATTAAGCGCCCTGAACTGGATGCATATCTCGTTGCCGAAAATGTTGCCCGTCAGCTTGAAGCAAAAATCGGCTTCCGTCGTGCAATGAAAAAAGCGATTATGTTTGCCATGCGCATGGGAGCAGAAGGTGTAAAAATATCATGTGCCGGCCGTTTGGGCGGTGCTGAAATGGCGCGGACCGAAGGATACAAGGAAGGTCGTATTCCGCTTCATACGCTACGTGCAGATATTGATTACGCAATTGCAACCGCACGGACAACATATGGCGCAATTGGCGTCAAAGTGTGGATATGTAAAGGCGAAATTCTTGGCGCGTAATTGAACAAACTATGATAAATTGATTTTTCCCCGTTAAGCGGGACTGCTTCCCCAGATAAATGAAGTAATATACGCATAGAGGATATCAACTCATGTTAATGCCAAAACGTACGAAATATCGAAAGCAACAACGCGGCCGTATGAAAGGCAAAGCCCAGCGTGGTTCCAAAATCAATTTTGGTGAATATGGCCTGAAGGCGATGGAACCAGCCTGGATTACCAGTAAACAAATCGAAGCTGCTCGTGTTGCAATGACTCGTCACATAAAGCGTGGTGGTAAGGTCTGGATTCGAATTTTCCCTGACAAGCCATTTACAGCAAAACCTGCCGAAACTCGTATGGGAAAAGGTAAAGGCGCACCGGAATATTGGGTTGCGGTAATTAAGCCTGGTCGTATCCTGTTTGAAATTGAAGGCGTCAGTGAAGAGTTAGCTCGGGAGGCTATCCGACTGGCATCCCATAAATTGCCGATCAAAACAAAATTTGTGTCACGCTCAGATTTTGGAGTATAATTGTTATGAAAATGGATGAACTGAAACAATTGCCGGTAGCCGAGCTACAACAGCGATTGGAAGACATACAAGAAGAGATGCAGAATTTACGATTTCAGCATGCCACGCATCAATTGGATAATCCGCTGCGTCTGCGGGCCTTACGCAAGGATGTTGCCCGCATTAAAACGATGCTCAATGAAGTGAAGCTAGGCATTCGCAAACCTGTTCAGTAAGTTGATGGAGAAAACATTTTATGGCGGAACAAACGGCAAATAAAAAGACGAAAATTGGTGTAGTCGTCAGTGAAAAGATGAATAAAACCCGTGTTATCGCGGTGAATCGTTATCTGAAACATCCTCTGTACAATAAATTTGTGAAAAAAACATCCAAATTTATGATTCATGATGAAAAGAACGACAGCCATGAAGGCGACACCATTAAAGTCGTTGAAACGCGCCCGCTTAGCAAAAATAAACGATGGCGATTGATTGAGATCGTCGAACGCGCTAAATAGTGAATTGATGGAGTTTAAAACGAATCATGATTAGGGAATATTCAAGACTGACAGTCGCCGATAATACCGGAGCCAAAAAAGCGATGTGTATTCGCGTTCTTGGTGGCTCAAAGCGAAAATACGCGCGTGTTGGCGATATAATTATCATAAGTGTTAAAACTGCTATTCCTGGTGGTGGTGTAAAAAAAGGGGACAAAAGCAAAGCAGTTGTTGTTCGTACAAAAAAAGAAATTGGCAGAGCTGATGGTTCCTTTATTCGTTTCGACGAAAATGCTGCTGTTTTAATCAACGAACAGATGGAGCCGAAGGGAACACGTATTTTTGGACCAGTTGCAAGGGAATTGCGTGATCGGCAGTTTATGAAAATTATTTCATTGGCACCGGAAGTTTTGTAATAGCAAGGATGAATTGAGGATACAATGAAAGTACACAAAGATGATCAGGTGGAAATTCTTTCGGGGAATGACAGTGGCAAACGTGGCCGTGTTTTGAAAGTGTACCCGGAATCCAATCGTGTGATCGTAGAAGGCATAAATTTTATCAAACGGCATACAAAGCCCAGCCAAAAACAACCGCAGGGTGGCATTGTCACGAAAGAAGCGCCAATTAGTGCCTCAAACGTAAAAATTGTTTGTCCCAAATGTGGTTCCGCATCACGGATTGGTTACAAGAAAATTGCGAATGAAACGCGTGGTAAATCCGAACGCGTAAGATACTGTAAAAAATGTGATGAGATGTTGGTAAAAACATCGTAACATAATAGAGCAGGTAAGATAATGGAATATTTTCCCAGATTATTGACGCTATACCGGGATGAACTGATCCCCCAATTGAAAAAGAAGTTTTCATTTAAAAACACGATGCAAGTTCCCCGGCTGGAAAAAATCGTTCTGAATATCGGTGTTGGGGAAGCGATTGAAAATAACCGTCTGTTGGAAGTGGCGGCAGAAGAGCTGGAAATTATCGCCGGACAAAAACCAGTGATTTCTAAATCGCGAAAAGCCATTTCTAATTTCAAACTTCGCGCCGGTATGCCAATCGGTTGCTTTGTGACACTGCGCGGCTGGCGAATGTATGAATTTTTGGAACGATTCATCAGCGTAGCTGTTCCACGTATTCGTGACTTTCAAGGTATTAATCCGGGTGCATTTGATGGACGTGGCAATTTTAATATGGGCATTAAAGAGCAAATTATTTTTCCGGAAATTAACTACGACAAAGTTGAAAAAATACGTGGCATGAATATTACCATTGTTACAACAGCTAAATCCGATGAACATGCGTATGAGTTGTTGAGTGGTTTTGGAATGCCCTTTAAAAAGAAGAGTTAATCTGAATTCAGTCAGTTGTAATTAATACGGATTCAGGTAATAATCCAGATTCAAGTTTATTTGGCTGGGTTGTTAAAGATTGCAAAAAAAGAACAGGCTAGTATAGGAGACTAGGATATTGGCTAAACGAGCGCTGATTGTAAAATCAAAAAGAGAACCCAAGTTCGAAGTGAGAAAATATACCCGATGCAACCGCTGTGGTCGCCCTCGGGGAGTATATAAAAAATATGGCTTGTGTCGTATTTGTTTTCGAGAATTAGCGCTTCAGGGTCAAATTCCTGGAGTGACAAAGGCAAGCTGGTAAACTTATAGAATATTGGGAGAGAGTTACATGTCGATGACAGATCCCGTTGCCGATTATTTGACACGTATTCGGAATGCGGCAAAAGCGAAGCATGCAAAGGTAGATATCCCGGCTTCAAACGTAAAACGAGAACTTACTAAAATTCTCAAAGATTATAAATTCATCAAGAATTATCTGAATATTGATGATGGTAAGCAGGGAATCATTCGCATCTATCTACAATATGATGAAAATGATATATGCGTGATAAAGAAAATGATTCGTGTTAGCAAACCCGGATTGCGTAAATATGTCGGCTCCAAGGAAATTCCACGCATTCTGAATAATTTGGGGATTGCAATTTTATCAACATCCCGTGGAATTATTACAGACAAACAGGCGCGTGAAATGAATATTGGTGGCGAAGTATTGTGCTACGTATGGTAACAAGACACCCGAATTCCGTGAGGAAATTTGGGATAAACGTATGAAGGAGTTATAAATTGTCTCGAGTCGGTAAAAAGCCTATCGATCTACCCGATGGCGTTGACGTCAAAATGGATGGCTTTGCGATTAAAGTAAGTAAGGGTGATAAAACCCTAGTACAAGATATCCATCCAAACATCACGGTAGAAATAGATAACGATGCCAAGCAAGTATCGGTGAAACGGCCTTCGGACGCCAAATTGTACCGCTCTCTCCATGGTTTATACCGGGCGCTTATTAATAATATGGTGATTGGAGTAAACGAGGGTTTCGAGCGGAAACTGGAAATCGTTGGTGTCGGTTACAGAGCTGAACTAAAAGGGAGAAACCTTGTCCTGACCGTTGGATATTCGCATCCCATTCTGTTTAAACCGCCAACGGGAATTGAAATTATCGTCCCCACTCCTACAAGTATTTTGATCAAGGGGATTAATAAGCAGGTTGTTGGGCAGGTAGCGGCAAAAATCCGATCGTTCAGACCTCCTGAACCCTACAAGGGCAAAGGCATCAAATATGATAATGAAAAAATTCGCCGCAAAGCTGGTAAAGCTGCTGGTTAAAGCTTCACATAAGTTAAGGAACTAAAACGATATGTCAGTGAAATCAATTGACAAGGCAAAACATCGTAAACAAAAAAAACAACACATCCGAAAAAGTGTTATTGGAACCGCAGAGCGACCCAGGCTTGCCGTCTTTCGCAGCCTGAAACATATGTATGCTCAATTGATAGACGATTCGGCCAGCAAAACAATTTTAACCGTCTCAAGTCTTTCAACGGATATTGCAAGCGATGTTGCCAAAGCAAAAACCAAAACAGAGGTTGCAAAGCTGGTAGGAATGCAGATAGCCAAACAAGCGAAAGATATGAAACTTGAGCATGTGGTATTTGATCGGGCAGGATATATTTACCATGGCCGCGTAAAGGCGATGGCTGACGGCGCCCGTGAAGGTGGCTTAATTTTTTAATTAATATGGAGAACCTGGCTGGTGAGACGAGTTGAACGAATCAATCCAAACGAATTAGATCTCAAAGAAAAACCGATATATATTAATCGCGTAGCAAAGGTAGTTAAAGGTGGACGTCGGTTTAGCTTCACAGCAATTGTTGTTGTGGGAGATGGTAGTGGTCATGTAGGCGTTGGCCTTGGCAAAGCAAACGAAGTCGCTGATGCAATTTCGAAAGGAACTGATGCTGCAAAGAAAAATCTGATTCGGGTGCCCATTATTAAAGGCACGATTCCCCATGAAACCACAGCCAAATACGGCGCTGGTAAGGTATTCCTGAAACCTGCTTCCCCCGGTACCGGAGTCATTGCCGGCGGCCCGGTGCGAGCAATTATGGAAGCTGTCGGGGTACAGGATATTCTGACCAAGTCCATCGGCTCATCAAATCCGCATAACGTCGTGAAAGCGACTATGCGAGCCCTGGCTGAATTGTTGGACGCATCAAAGGTTGCCCGAACACGGGGATTAAGTGTCCAACAGGTATTCAATGGACCGAATGCATAATTTAGAAAACGGATAGAACAATCATGGCAAAGAAAGCGTTAAAGATCACGTTGAAACGAAGTATTATTGGGTATCATCGGAAACAGAAAGCAACTGTGGAAGCTTTGGGGCTGAAACGGTTACATCACAGCGTGACCCAGAAAGATACGCCACAAATCCGCGGGATGATCAATAAAATCACCCATCTGGTCGAAGTTGAAGAGGTTAGTTAACAACGGTTGAGGCAAACATGAATTTAGGAACACTTACATATTCACCCGGTTCACGGAAGACCAGAAAACGTCGTGGACGTGGTCCGGGTTCAGGTAACGGTGGAACTGCCGGACGTGGTCATAAGGGACAACGTTCTCGTTCCGGCGCAAAACGGAAAATTGGTTACGAAGGTGGACAGACTCCGTTGCAGCGTCGTTTACCAAAACGTGGATTTACAAATATTTTTAAGAAGGAATTTCAGGTTGTCAATCTGAAAGATCTTGAAAAAATTACAAAAGTAAAGAAAATTGATCCGGCTGTGTTGTTTGAGCACCGAATTATTCGTAAGAAGAACGTGCCTGTCAAGATTCTGGGTGTTGGCGATATTACCAAGCAACTGGAAATCTCGGCGCATGCTTTCTCTAAATCCGCCATCGAGAAAATTGAAACTGCCAAAGGAAAGGTGACGGTTTTATGATAAAAAGCATCCAGTCCATATTCAGAATTCCTGAGCTGAAAAACCGAATCCTGTTTACTCTCGGTATTCTCGTTGTGTATCGTATTGGTGGCCATGTTCCGGTTCCCGGTATTAATGCACAAGCGCTTTTTGATTTTTTCCAACAGGCACAGGGCGGATTGTTTGACTTATGGGACATGTTTGCAGGGGGTGCTTTTAAACAAGCAACTGTTTTTGCGCTGGGGATTATGCCATATATTTCGGCATCCATTATCCTTCAGTTGTTAGGAGCTGTTGTTCCTTACTTCCAAAAACTGCAGAAAGAGGGCGAAGAAGGTCGAAAGAAAATTACACAATTAACCCGATACGGAACCGTGGCAAT
Source organism: Candidatus Zhuqueibacterota bacterium (assembly GCA_016931935.1). Lineage (GTDB taxonomy): Bacteria > Zhuqueibacterota > Zhuqueibacteria > Thermofontimicrobiales > Thiofontviventaceae > Thiofontivivens. Next base: position 9,838 of record JAFGDW010000097.1, read on the forward strand.
TTCGCTTATGCAAGCGTATGGCCTTGCCATATTTTTGCAGAATATTGGTCCCAGTAGTGTCACGGGTGAACTGGTTGTACCACAGCCGGGCATCGGTTTTATTATGCTCACAATGATCACCATGGCTTCCGGATGTGTACTGATTATGTGGCTTGGTGAACAGATCACCGAGCGCGGTATTGGAAATGGTATTTCACTCATTATCTTTATTGGTATCATTGCCCAGTTTCCAAATGCAATTTTTTCAGAAATCATGCAATTGAAAGGCGGTAATCGTGCTCCGTTAACTGAAGTGTTTCTATTAGCGTTAATGATTGGTACGATCGCATTTGTGGTTTGGCTAACACAGGGCACCCGAAAAATTCCGGTGCAATATGCCAAACGTGTCGTCGGACGTAAAATTTATGGCGGTCAGAGTACCCATATCCCACTCAAAGTGAATACGGCTGGCGTTATGCCGATTATTTTTGCACAATCAATTATGTTTTTACCGTCTACTATAAAGACGTTTTTCCCAAACAGTGAATTTGTTGCAACCATTGTCGGATATTTTGATTATCAATCAATCGTTTACTGGATCATTTATGGTACAATGATTGTTTTTTTCACCTACTTCTATACGGCGATTGCTTTAAATCCTGTTGATGTTGCAGATAATATGAAAAAATATGGTGGCTTTATCCCGGGCGTTCGCCCTGGTAAACGGACATCAGAATATATTGATAATATTCTCACCCGTGTAACTTTGCCTGGATCTATATTTCTGGCGATTGTAGCCATTCTGCCATATTTCATTACCAAGATGACCAAGGTAAATTTTGACCTGGCTTCTTTTTACGGCGGTACATCACTATTGATTATTGTTGGTGTGGCTCTGGATACGTTACAACAAATCGAATCTCATTTGATGATGAGACACTATGACGGATTTATGAAATCAGGACGGATAAAAGGACGAAGGTAAAGCGATATTATGAGATTGATTTTACTCGGAGCACCAGGATCAGGAAAAGGTACACAAGGCGGATTATTATCCAATTATTACATGATACCAAATATTTCGACGGGTGATATTCTACGGGAAAATTTGAAAAACGAGACGGAACTTGGTAAGCAAGCAAAGCAATTTATGGATAAAGGTGAGTTAGTTCCGGACGATGTCATTATATCAATTGTAAAACAGAGATTATTAGAAGCTGATTGCGATAACGGTTTTATTTTGGATGGCTTTCCACGCACTGTGCCACAAGCTCAAGCACTGGATGCGTACCTAAAAAGTCAGAACCGCGAAATTCAACATGTTGTTTCGCTGGAAGTTGAAGAAGAACCGATCGTTGCACGTATCACAAGCAGACGGTTGTGTCGCAACTGCGGAAAAGATTATAACATGGTCACTAATCCACCTCCGGCTGATATGAAGTGTACAGTGTGTGGTGGCGAAATTTGGCAAAGACCGGATGATACCGAAGAAACGGTGCGGAACCGGTTAAAGGTATATGCCGAAAAGACACAGCCATTAAAAGATCACTACGCACAACAAGGTGTATTAAAAAGTTTTGCCGGTGAAGGAACTATCGATACAATTCAGCAACGTATTCGAGAATATTTGAGTTCGGATGATAGCAATTAGAAATGCCAGAGAAATCGAGCTAATCAGGCAAAGCTGCCAAATGGTTGCGGATGCTCTCGATCTCGCTGAACAGATGATAAAACCTGGTGTTCGGATCATTGACATTGATAAAGCTGTTGAAGATTTAATTCGATCCCGAAATGCGAGACCCGCTTTCAAAGGATTTCGCGGATTTCCGGCAAGCATTTGTGCTTCGGTTGACGATCAGGTTGTGCATGGCATTCCTGATGAACGAACGCTTCAGGAAGGGCAAATAATTAGCATCGATATTGGCGTTGAACAAAATAACTATTTTGGAGATGCTGCCCGGACTTACGCTGTCGGTGAAATTGATGAAGATAAAGCACGGCTGATGCTTGTAACAAAAGAATCACTGTTAAAAGGAATTGAGCAGGCCAAAAAAGGTAATCGGCTTTCGGATATTTCTCATGCAGTGCAAAAGCATGTCGAGAAAGCTGGTTTTTCAGTTGTCCGGGAGCTTGTCGGACACGGAATTGGCGAAGAGTTGCATGAAGAACCACAGATTCCTAACTATGGCAGACCAAACCGGGGACCTCGGTTAAAAATTGGTATGGTATTGGCCATTGAACCCATGGTAAACATGGGAGGATATCAGGTAGAAACTGCTGATGACAAATGGACTGTTCTTACGATGGATGGCCTTCCATCAGCGCATTTTGAACACACCATTGTTATCACTGAACGAGGTCCGGAAATATTATCAATTAATAAATGAACTTACAGAAAGAGTAATTATGCCGAAACAAGAAGCGATTAAAGTCGACGGCACTATCATTGAAACTTTACCCAATGCATCATTCAAAGTGGAGTTGGAAAACGGGCATCAGGTGTTAGCCCATATTTCCGGCAAAATGCGGATGCATTTCATAAAAATATTACCTGGTGATAAAGTTATGGTAGAACTTTCGCCGTACGATTTAAATCGAGGCAGAATTACATACCGGTATAAATAAAGATAGGTATACAAAATGAAAGTACGTTCATCTGTAAAAAAAATGTGTGATAACTGCAAAATTATCAAACGCGAAGGCAAAATCAGAGTAATTTGTACGAATCCGCGTCATAAGCAGGTACAAGGTTAATCAAATTTTACTAAATTCCAGGAGGAACTCTTGGCTCGTTTAGCAGGTGTAGACTTACCGAATGAAAAGCGAATTGAAGTCGCCTTGACATATATATTCGGTATCGGTCCGAAACTTTCGAAAGATATTCTGGCGAAAGCAAAAGTAAACCCGGATACGCGTTCGAAAGATTTAACAAGTGAAGAAGTCGCTGAAATACGAACGGTTCTTGGCGAATATAAAGTTGAAGGTTCTTTGCGCACCGAGATAGCCATGAACATTAAACGCTTGATGGATATCGGCTGTTACCGTGGATTGCGACATCGACGAGGATTGCCCGCACGAGGGCAACGGACACATACCAACGCACGCACACGTTCAGGACGTCGTCGCTCTGTTGGCATAAAGAAAAAATAATAACGGAGGTTAAGGTTGGCTAATCCGAGACGTAAAAAAACAAAAAAACGTGAAAAGGTTGAAGCAAACGGTGTTGCTCACATTAAGGCAACGTTTAATAATACGGTTGTGTCTTTGACAGACAATTATGGAAATGTCATATCATGGGCCACTGCTGGTCGCGTTGGTTTCAAAGGATCCCGTAAGAGCACTCCTTTTGCCGCTCAAATGGCAGCAGAACATGCTGTTAAAGAAGCCATGGAATTGGGCTTACGACGGGTTGAAGTTTTATTAAAGGGACCAGGCGGTGGACGCGAAGCAGCAGTACGATCACTGCAAGCGGCTGGTCTGGAAATTACAGCAATCAAAGATGTCACTCCCATTCCACACAATGGGTGTCGACCTCCGAAGCGACGTCGAGTATAATATTGGAGGAATGTTGAATGGCAAGATACACTGAGGCCTCTTGCAAATTATGTCGTCGGGAAGATCAGAAGTTGTTTTTAAAAGGTACAAAATGTTATTCCAATAAATGCCCGTTTGAAAAAAAGGGATACGCTCCCGGGCAACATGGGCGAGTACGGCGATTTAAACAGTCCGAGTATGGAGTTCAGCTTCGTGAAAAGCAGAAAGTCCGACGGATATATGGAATTCTTGAAAAACAATTTAGAAACTATTTCTCACGTGCAGATCGTGAGAAAGGTATCACGGGTGAAAACCTGTTAAAATACCTTGAAAGCCGACTTGATAACGTGGTATATCGTTTAGGCTTCGCAGCTTCGCGTGATACAGCTCGTCAACTGGTACGGCATCGTCACTTTATGGTGAATAATCAAGTTGTGGATATCCCTTCATATTCTCTGTCACCAGGGGATGAAATCAAAGTACGTGATAAAAGCCGCAAGCTTGATGTTATTCACAGTGCTATGCGCCGTGTGAAGGAAGGTAATCAATATTCATGGCTAAGTCTGGATAAGGCTTCTATGACCGGTGTGTTTATGCAAGTTCCAAACCGTGAAGAGATACCAGTCCAGGTTAACGAACAATTAATTGTAGAGTTGTATTCTAAGTAATCAAACAGCCAAATCTGGATTATTCATTGTGTGCTTGTGCAGTTTTCCGACAGTAATATGCGAACAGGTTTTTCAGCTCAATAAGCATCATACTCGGAACAATGTTTCCATCAACAAGCGCTGTGAATAAAACAGGCTAAATATTTGATGGGGTGGATAAATGAATTGGCCATATTTACGCATGCCTGAAAGCATTGAGTTAGACGAGGCAACATATACCAATACATACGGGAAGTTTGTGGTTCAGCCGCTGGAACGTGGTTTCGGAACAACCATAGGCAATGCCTTCCGGCGCGTTTTACTATCATCTCTACCAGGCGCCGCTGTAACCATGATTCGAATCGATAACGTCTATCATGAGTTCTCAACAATTCCTGGTGTGGTTGAAGATGTGGCGGAAGTCATCTTGAATCTTAAAGAAGTCCGTCTGAAGCTTTTAAACAAACGTCCTGAAAAAATATCGATTGCTTTAAAGGGACCACGTGATTTTAAAGCCGGGGATATTCAGGATGGTACGACTGATTTGGAAGTTCTGAATCCCGACCGACATATCGCAACCTTAAATGAAGAAGCCGACTTTACCCTTGAACTCCGGATCGGCAGAGGAAAAGGCTATGTACCAGCAGATGAAAACAAGTTGCCCGATCAACCCATCGGTTCAGTTCCAATTGATGCAATATTTTCGCCGATTCGAAATGTAAGTTATAACGTCGAATCAACCCGAGTTGGAAATAAAATTGACTTCGAGAAACTCACGTTGGAAATTGAAACTGACGGAAGCATTACTCCAGATGATGCATTGACGTATGCCGGTAAAATTCTGAAGGACCACATTCAACTGTTCATTAATTTTGATATTGAACCTGAAGAAGAAGAAACATCGGAAATTGATGAAGAGGTTTTGCGCATTAGAAAATTGCTAAAGATGAGTGTTGATGAACTTGAGCTTTCGGTGCGTTCACATAACTGTCTGATGGCTGCAAATATTAAAACCATTGGCGACCTGGTGAAACGCGACGAACAGGAAATGTTGAAATTCAGGAATTTTGGTCGGAAATCGTTGACTGAATTAACAAAGATTTTAGAAGAAAAAGGACTCCATTTTGGAGTGGATGTCGATAAATATTTAAAGTCTGAAAATGATTAAAGGTAAGGAATAGACGAATGAGACATCGTAAAGCTGGAAATAAGTTAGGTCGGAATACCAGCCATAGAAATGCGACATTGGCAAGTTTGACGACTGCCGTTGTTGAACATAAACGAATTAAGACGACATTAGCCAAAGCCAGGGAAGCACGCAAAGTTGTGGATCGCATGATTACATTTGGCAAAAAAGGTACTTTGGCAGCCAGACGTGAGGTATTGAAGACCATTCGTGATAAAGAAATTGTCCGTACACTGTTCGAAGAAATCGTGCCAGAGTACGCCGACCGAAATGGTGGATACACGCGCATAATAAAACTTGGCCGTCGAATTGGTGATGGTGCGTCTGTTGCTTATCTCGAATTAGTCGGATTTGAGAATGTGATTACAGCTAAGAAAAAAGCCAAGGAAAAGGCAAAAGAAAAGGCAAAAGAAAAGGCTAAAGAGAAGGCAGCAGAAAAGGAAGCGGAAACTGCTGAATAAAAAATTGTCTGCTTTTCAACACGAAATATTTGTTTAAAATAATAGCAACCAAATTTTTGGTTGCTTTTTTTTTGTTTCTGATTTATTTTACATGAACGAATGATGTTACATGAATTAATGAATTAACAGAAATGTAACTGGAGAAAAAATAATAAGTGCCGACATATACATAACTGGTTAATTAAGATAAGTCAAAAATGTACGTCTCATTTTATCGTAAATTGAATACATATTCATAAATCATTCTGTCTGTGGCACGTTATGCATATTTTAGTTTGGAGATTGAACATATGAAACCTTTGAAAACATTCACAATAGTTGCACGACTACCGGAAAAATTAACATATTTAAAAGATGTTGCTTTCAACCTGTATTGGTCGTGGAACCATGAAGCATTAAATCTTTTTCAGCGGCTTGATAGCGATATGTGGGAAAAAAGTGACCACAATCCGGTTAAAATGCTTGGTCTTGTCCGCCAGGAACGATTGGAATCGTTGGCTGATGATGAAGGATTTCTGGCACATCTGCATCGGGTTTATGAGTCGATGCAGGATTATTTAAACGAACCCACATGGTATCTAAAAACGTACGGTGAGGAAAGTGCTGTTAAAATCGCTTATTTTTCTGCAGAATTCGGATTAACCGAATGTGTAAGAATTTATTCCGGAGGCTTGGGAATTTTAGCTGGCGACCATTTAAAATCGGCAAGCGAGCTTGGTATTCCGTTAGTTGGTGTTGGCTTATTATATCAGGAAGGTTATTTTCACCAGTATTTGAATGCTGATGGTTGGCAAGGAGAACAATATCCGAAAAATGATTTTTACAACATGCCGATCGAATTGCAACGTAAGGAAAATGGCGATGCGATTCTAATTGAAATTGCTTATGCTGATCGAACCGTAAAGGCACAAATTTGGAAAGTTGTTGTAGGCCGAATTTCTTTGTACCTGCTCGATACCAATATTGAAGAAAACAGTCAGGAAGATCGGGAAATAACTGATGAGTTGTATGGGGGTGATTCCGAAATGCGTATTAAACAGGAAATTCTTCTTGGTATTGGTGGAATTCGTGCCCTAAAGGCTGTTGGTATAACTCCGACTGTTTTTCATATGAATGAAGGCCACTCTGCATTTTTGGCGTTGGAACGAATTCGGTGCATTCTTGATGAAAAAAATCTGACGTTTGATGAAGCAGTGGAACTGACTCGCTCTGGTAATGTGTTTACGACTCATACGCCGGTGCCTGCCGGGATCGACCGTTTCCCGGCTCAGTTAATGGACAAATACTTTACATCTTACTATCCGAAACTTAATATCAATAGAAAGAAATTTCTTGGCTTGGGACGAATAAATGCGAATAATGAAGGCGAAAGCTTTTCCATGGCAGTATTAGCTATTCGATTGGCTAGCCATATTAATGGCGTAAGCAAACTCCACGGTGAAGTTTCCCGACGAATGTGGATGGAACTTTGGCCCAACATTCCTGAAAAGGAGATTCCGATAACATCGGTGACCAATGGTACCCATCCATTTTCATGGATTTCAAAAGATATGGCAAGTTTATATGACCGTTATCTTGGGCCGCGTTGGGTGAAAAAGCCCGCCGACATGACTATTTGGAAACGTGTTGAACAAATCCCCAGCGAAGAATTGTGGCGTACCCATGAACGTCGGAGAGAACGTTTAGTTGCATTTGCCCGAACTCGACTAATCGATCAATTACATCGACAGGGTTCGATGCCATCGGAAATTGAACGGGCAGAAGAAGTGTTAAATCCGGAAGCACTAACGATTGGATTTGCCCGCCGGTTTGCCACATACAAACGGGCCACATTGCTGTTCCATGACCCGGTTCGGCTGGCGCATATTATGCGGAATAAAGATTATCCGATTCAGATTATTATCGCCGGCAAAGCTCATCCCAAGGACACACCAGGCAAGGAATTGATTCGGAAAATTGTCCATCTTGCACGCATGGAAGAATTTCGGTCCAATATTGTTTTTCTGGAAAATTATGATATGGTCGTTTCACGCTACCTTGTACAGGGTGTTGATGTGTGGCTTAATAATCCACGACGATTTATGGAAGCGAGCGGCACAAGCGGTATGAAGGCTGCTATGAATGGTGTGCTGAATATGAGTATTCTTGACGGCTGGTGGGATGAAGCCTACGAACCCAATCTTGGCTGGGCAATCGGACGTGGTGAAGATTATAACAATTATGATTACCAGGACGATGTTGAATCGCAGGCTATGTATAATTTGCTTGAAAAGGAAGTGATCCCGCTGTTTTACGACCGTGGCCGGGATAATATTCCACGCAAATGGATTAATTACATGAAGAAAACGCTCATGGAGTTATGTCCGGTTTTCAATACCAACCGTATGATTCGTGAATATACGGAGCGGTTCTATTTACCTGCACATATCAAATACAGCGGGTTGGAAGAAAATAACCAGGCACGCGCACGGGCACTAAATGACTGGAAGCAAAAAATTTACCGAAACTGGTCGATGGTGCGCATTGTTCGGGTTGAAGGTGATGATATCGTATCGCATCAAGTCGGTAGCAAAATTGCTATTGAGGCAAAAGTTCAATTGGGTGAATTGGCGCCGGAAGATGTATCGGTGGAAATCTATCATGGATATATATCTACAGAAAATCAAGTACTTAATGGTGAAATTGAAAAAATGAGTTGTAACGAATCTAATCCTTCAAAAACATTTACATTTCGTGGTGAAATAATTTGCAACCATAGCGGTTTATATGGGTACACCATTCGAGTGCTGCCGATGCATGAAGATCTGGCAAATCCTCACGAAACCGGTTTGATTGTGTGGGCAAACTGATAGTTTAGGCATAGAATAATACAAATTTTAAAAGTTGCCAGGCAATGGAGACCTGGCAACTTTTTTTAATTTAAATGAATCGGACTTGTTTCGTTGAAACCCCTGTTTCGCTACCACCGTATATGGGCATTAATAAAAACAAAGCGGAGATGAAAACAAACACTGTAAACGGTGACAAGATTCAGCATCCCTTCAAAAATTGATTGATTTTAAATTCCAATTATATTATCTTGCCAACAGCATTAATTGATTCATTGAGTTCGGAAAAATATGAAATTATTAATTTTGTTTTGCGGTGGAACACTTGTCATGGAACAAGATCGGGATGGGGTATTGGTAGCACCTCCTCACGAACGAGCCGTCAGGAATCTGTTAACTATTGAACCGAAATTAAGTCAGGTCGCAGAGCTGGCTGTTACTTATATTGATAATATCGATAGCACTAATATTAATCCCAGTCATTGGGATAAAATTGCCAGAACTATTAGTGAAGAGTACAATAAATATGATGGCTTTATTATTACGCACGGTACAGATACCATGGCATATACGTCGAGCGCGCTTTCATTTGCCTTACAAAATATTGGAAAGCCGGTGATTTTAACGGGATCGCAAATTCCCGGAAGTAAAATAGAAACGGATGCGCGCAGGAATTTAATAAATGCGGTTCGGGTAGCAACCCACGATATCGCTGGAGTTATGATCGTTTTTTATGAACGAATTATCTGGGGAACCCGCGCCAGCAAAGTGAGTGAGTCCAAATTAAATGCGTTCCAATCGTTGAACTGGGATTTGTTGGGGGAGATTCGCATTGATATTCGGTTCAGCGATAATCATTTCCGTCGCCACGATGGCAAACTAAATCTGCAGACCGGCTATGAACAGAATATTGCGGTCGCAACGTTTGTCCCGGGTACACCGACACGTGTATTACTGCAATTGCTTGAATCTGGAATTAAAGGGCTGGTGCTACGCGGATATGGTTCCGGCAATGTTGGATATGAATATCTGGATGTTTTGCGGGAAGCCGGAAAGCAAAATATTCCGGTAGTAGTCAATACGCAGTGCATGGAAGGGGCTACACTTATGCACCTTTACGATGTGGGCAAGAAGGCGCTCGATTTAGGCGTGATTCAGGGATTTGATATGGGAATAGAAACATGTGTCACTAAATTAATGTGGGCGTTGAAGCATGCAGATGGTGTTGATGCTGTCCGAGAGATAATGCATACGAACTATTGCAATGAAATTAATATCGAGGGCAAGTTGTACTGATGAAAAAAAGCCTTCAGCTATCAGCAATCAGCACGTAATTTTTATTGGAGTAAGTCATTCATTTGATATTCAATTGTCAGATTTTTTTATGTGAACGAATCGACAGTTGCTCAATTTAGAGTATAAAGTTTTCAATCAACTAAAGTAACTGGAAAATGCCCCCAATAGAAAGTGATAATGTGGAGTCTACTATAATTGAAAAACGGATTAGTATTGTTTCGCGATTTACAAACTGCTTCGAAGATCTAAAATCATTTCGCTGGCAGCAGCGTTCTTTTCAGGTTCACCTGATGGGCGCCGGTATCGCGCTACTTCTGATCTTTTTGACCTATCTCACGAAATCAACATCATTGTGGCCGTTGATTTTTCTCGTATTTATCTTTTTCATGATCTCACTCATCCACGATCTGGGTCGAATGATTCGTTGGCCGGTCGAGTTATTGGTTCTGCTGGTCTTGCCTTTTTTTTTCATAAATAAACTTCTTGTCCAGACTTTTTTTGATATGGACAGTCCGCCTTTATGGGCGGATAGCCTTGAGTATATAAGCCTAATTATATTAACCGTTATTATCAGCATTATTTTCATTCGCAATGCCAGAGGACGATGGCGGGACATCATTTGGTTGGTGCTAATGGCTTGGTTTGCTGATATTGCATATAGTCATAATAATGATTATATCCTGTATGGCTATATGGGCATTTTATTTGTCATTCTGCTTTCGAAAACACAGTGGCTTGATGAGCTAACCAAAGCCGAATGTTTAATTTATTGGGGAACGTTATTTTTTATTTATCGTGCAAACGGTAATATCGATTTTCTATCTTATGAAGCGCTGCCGCTGAAAGGTTCGTTATTGTGGCACACATTGCCAGTTTATCTTTTTACGATCTACAAATTTTATATTCTTATCCTGTTGATTAAAATTCCGTTTGTTCTAATTTATAATCATGCGCAGTTATCAAAAAAACTGGCAATTGCCGGATTTTTCCAGTCTACTGTGCCGCAATTTATTCAGCTATTTGTACTGCTACTGATTTTCTATTTTTTCCTCTCGGGTTGGCAGGCGGAAAATTTACGCAAAATGATCAACCACAAACTCGACCATGTCGAAGTCGCGAATCAACAGGGATTAAACTGGTACCGCTTTTCCAGTGATGAGCGTGAAATGGAAATTGAAATTAACGACGTACATACAACTGTAGATTTCGGCAGATTGAAAAATAAGGGGATTTTGCAGTTAATTCCTGACCAATCGCAATTAAATCCACGCTATTTCTTGTTCAAAAAAGGCGATGAACATATCAGAAACGTACTGTATTGCACGCCAATCGATGACAATTTTTTATCATCGCTTGGAACAGAACTGCGGATTCTTGCCGGATCAACATTAAATGCTTCGTTAATGCAACCGGGAAAATGGGCGAAATATATTCAAAAGTTCGATTTTATTTATCAGGGCAAAGACGAAATTGAAATCTTTCCATTCGTTATACCGCAAAAGGATGAAACACCGCTCGCAACAGCGCAATTGGATACGATTGCTCCTGTCTCGGAAGAATTGAAATCGCGGTTTAGTTTCTTATTTAATGGTCAGCACACGTTTCCATGTGGCCGCGTTTTCATTCATATCTGGGATGATACTGGTCAAACAGATCGTTTTATTGCGTTCGACATCATGTTCAATCTGGATACAGAAATTTTTTGGACAGCCGTACCGAAAATCATTTTGTTTTTTATTATTATATACCTCCTGTTAAACACGATTATCATCCAACGCGTTGTGAGGTTTGGCGCTCAGATAAATGAGTCCATTATACAAAAATTCCACCAGTTAAAGGTCGGCATTTATCAAATTGCATCGGGAAATCTGGACTACAAAATCAGGATGGAAGGTGAAGATGAATTTGTCGAACTGGGAGATCGATTTAACCAAATGGGCGGGCAATTAAAGAAATCCATCGCTGAATTGCGCGATAAAGACCGCTTGCAGTATGAATTACAACTAGCGCGAGATGTCCAACTTCAGTTGTTACCAACGAATTTGCCGGATATTCCAGGTTATAACATTGCCGCAGTACTGGAAACAGCAACCGAAGTTGGTGGTGATTTCTATGACTTCCAACAAATGGATGATAAACGCTTTTTATTTACCATTGGTGATGTGTCCGGAAAAGGATCATCAGCAGCATTTTACATGGCACAATGCATGAGTTTGATCCGCTTCTCCCTGCAATTCACCGGTGATCCCGATAAAATATGTGCTCGATTAAACGAGTATTTCGCATTCAATATTAACGACTCTCATATATTTGTAACTACAGTCATCGGGATTCTTGATATTCAGAAACATGAGATAATATTAGTGCGCGCCGGACACACCGAACCATGTATGCTTTCAGGTAAGGTTTCTGACTCTATTCGGAAAATCCAGATAGATGGTATTGGAATTGGATTAACTCAGGATACAGATCAGTTTTCAAAACTAATAAATGTTCATCGTCATAAAATGCAGCCTGGAGAAACACTTGTACTTTATACAGATGGAGTTGTGGAAGCGACCCGTACCAGAGATGTCGTCACAAGTCCTGATGATGTACTCGATATGTACGGCGAAGAAAAATTTTTCGCGCTGCTCAAAACGCTGGCAGGTCAGCCTGCGGTAAGGATTGAGCAATCTATTCGTGAAAGCCTGGACGAATTTTATAATGGGCAGGGGCGTATTGATGATTACACCCTGCTGCTGATACAACGTGAAATATAATGACCTTGTTAATCGGAGCTATATATGACTACACCCCGAATTGGGCTGACGCTTGGTGGTGGTGGCGCACGTGGATTGAGCCACATTGCATTTCTTAAAGCGCTTGATGAAATGAATCTGAAACCGTCCGTTATTTCCGGTACGAGTATTGGCGCAATCATAGGGAGTTTTTATGCCGCTGGAATATCTGCCACAGATATGGAAGCCATGCTTGCGAGTATCCATTTCAAAGAAATTACACGTTTTTTTGATCTTTCACTTCTTAAGGGAACCGCAATGTTCAAAGGGGATGCGATTGAAGATTTCCTGATAGAACATATACCGGCGCGTCATTTCGATCAACTGAAAATCCCAATCAAAATTATTGCGACCGATTTCTGGAAACGCAAGGAGGTTGTGCTCGATTCCGGTGATTTAATCTGGGCGGTTCGGGCAAGCATGTCAATTCCATTGGTATTTGAGCCAGTCACCATCGGCGATATGGTGTTGGTCGATGGGGGACTGGTGAATCCGCTGCCCTACGATCACATCAGGAAAGAGTGTGATTTGTTGGTCGCCATCGATGTTACCGGTCAACGCGTACCGACGCATGACGATCCGGTACCGAACATGTGGGAGAGTGTCGCGTCATCATTCCTGATTATGCAATCGGCAATTATTGATAATATGCGGAAAATTTCCAAACCGGATATTTACATCAAACCACCTATCAAAAACGTGCAATTGTTGAATTTCGATAAATACAAAGAAATTATGCGCGGCGTGCGATATGATGTGGATCAGTTTAAAATAGATTTGGAGAAGGAATTGAATAAAAAGAAATTTTTGTGGTTTTAATGAACCTAACGTGCCACGCACTTCAAAAGTGCGTGGCACGTCATATATGAAACGAAACTTACGATATCCTTCTGCTGGTTCGATTCCGCACAATTATCATAGCACTTATCGAAACAAAAAATAGAAAACACGCCCATACAAGGTAATCTCCCATGATGTAATAAAGTATATTCGTACACCTTCTAATTGTGATTTCAGTAAGAAGAATGTTTTGGTTAATTCCAAATTTATTTCATCTGGACCGAATTAAAACTCAATTGCCACCCCACCAACCGGAAACACTTTCCACTGCAGGATTTCATCAACAGTGCCATTATCTTTATAACTGTATCCCCATACATTATCCCGATTGAATACATTCATCAAATCGAAATACGTCACCATCGTCCAGCCATTAAACATATAGCGGCTGTCAATCCGTAAATCAATTCTGAAATATTCAGGATAACGCTCCGTGTTGAATGGCCTGTTGGTCTCGGTTATCCAGTAGCGAAATTGTGGAATGTATGTCCGTTCAGTGTTCGGACGCCCGCCAAGATAGCGCCAGCGCAGACTGATATCGTTCTGATCACCCATCGGTAATATCCAGCCAAAAACGTCATCGATCCAGGTTTTTTTGAATTTCTGATACCAATGGTGTTTATAGAAATTTAGGCGAACTCCGCTGATAAATGTGAACATATGGCGGTAATCATAATCCCAATTGTAGTATTGGTGAAGCCGGGGATCATAACCTTTTGAGATCGAATAAGCATAGCTAATTGTGAAATGGAAATTATGTGACATTTTCTTTTGAATAAAAAATTCCACACCTTTGGCAAAGCCCTTACCTTCGCTTATCATCCGCCCAGCCGAACGATCGTATGGATCCGGAGTTGTCCATGCGGTATCAATCGGAACATGTCGATAGTCCTTGTAAAACAATTCAACGGTAGCTTTGGTATCTTCACGTGGTAGAAATTCGAAGCCACCAATAATCTGGCTGGTTTTCTTGTAATCAAGATCATTATTTTTCGGTGAAGCGGTAACTTCAATGTAGGCGGGCGATTGTGATTGTTGACCCGCTGCCAGGTTGAATGCAATTTTATCGTTAAGCTGATATGAAATGCCGACCCGTGGATCGATTGCGTTTTTATCGATATATTTAAAATAGTCGCAGCGAAGGCCGGCGGTTAGCGTGACTTGTGGAATCGGATGATATTTACCGCTGGCGTATGCGGAGAGTTTGTATGAATGTTCATTTTTTAATACATGCCATTCTGGATACGTCTCTGCGATCCCGATAGTTTGTGGGGATTGCCCCGAATTAGCATAAATGTAAATAGTGTCAGCTTCGGCCCATTCATCGTGTTTGAATAAAACTGCTTTGTAGCCAACACCGGAATTTATTTCAAATTTCTGGTTAGGAAGCAATGTATAATCATACTTCAGTGTTCGTTCAATCTCATCGGATAAGTTTGTGTAATACGGCCGATCATGATCATCATAAACATATATATCCCAATTATTCAACGTTTGTGATGCGGTCAAAAGCCCAATGCCATTGTTACTGAACAAACTGCGCAACGTTGCGCCAGTCGCGTACTGGTAACTTTGAGCATGTACATTTTCGGCTCCGCGACTGTAACCACCGTTATCATCTTCAATTGTGATATCATCATCACCAAAAATCCCGTTCACAATTAATTGCTGATTTGAAGTGAAATCGTACGTCGCTTTTCCCTGCAGGCTATAATATCGTGGAACCGCAGTCAATCCGGTGGATGAGATTATAAGATCAAGGAAGCTTTTTCGTGCGCTAACGATCCAGGCGCCTTTCCCTTTGGCAATTGGTCCCTCAGCCATCGCGCCGGCGCCAGACATTCCCAAATACAATTGGCCGGCATATTCTTCGCGATTCCCATCCCGCAATGAAATATCCATCACCGATGATGCTTTGTCACCATAACGGGCCGGGAAAGCGCCTGCATAGAAATCCACTTTGCGCACAAAGTAAGTATTCACCATATTGATTGGCCCACCGCCGGTTCCCTGATAACCAAAATGGTTGGGATTGGGAATTTCGATATTGTCCATCACAAACAGATTTTCGCCCGGCATGCCGCCGCGGACAATAATTTCATTATCCTGATCCGCGCCGGATACGACTGATGGCAATGCCTGCACCACGCGTTGGACATCTTCAGCGCTGCCGGGATCGGAACGAATTTCCTCAAAATCCATACTCCGGTTACTAATCACTGCATCCTTCGCCTCATGAAAATACCCGGCTGTGACAACCACGCCCTCGGTTTCCACCACAGTTGGTTTCAATTCAATATCCACACGCGACGTTCGTTTGGGCGTTACCGGTACATTGGAGACAATTCGCATTTCATAGCCCATCATCCGAAAGCGCAGGTTATAGCTGCCAATAGGGACGTATTGGATGACGAATCGTCCTTCCATGTCGGAAGCTGCACCCATCTGAGTCCCTTCGATCATAATATTAACGGCAGGCAACGGCCGCTTGGTGGTTTCATCGATAACGCTGCCGTGGATTTCTCCGGTCATGGATTCCGGGATTTTGGATTCCGAAGCGAGCAGTAAATTATTAATGATACACTGGAATATGACTAAAATAGCTATCGTGCACAGGCGACATCGTTTCATGAATATATTCTCCCTGACAACATGCTGTCAATAATTATGAAATCAAACGAATCGAGTATTCTTTCAATATTGGATGGTAAAGCTATACATGCAACGTGCATAGTACATGGAGCATCGCGATAGCTTTGTGCTTTTGCTATGCGCTCTGCGCTCTGCAAAATTTTGAGATGTTATTTGATTTCAATTTGAATTATTACCATCTTTTTTTGAGAGGACACCGAATCGAATTCAATCGAATATCGGCACTTTTCACTTGACAACCAGTTAAATATTTTGTATATTGATTCACTTTTTTAACCATTCCAAAATTATCGGCTTATGATGACAAACAAGTTACATATGCAGCCAACCCAGAAAAAGATGTATGTCTACAATCAATGCCAGGCCACACAATATTTCCTCGGCCTACGCATGGGTCTATCTCTTATGTGGAAATAACGTTATTTCCGAGATAGCCCCACCCTTTATTAAATCCAAACGAAAAAACGAGTATCACGATTGAGGTGAAGTCATGAGTGCTTATCCATTTGCAGAAATTGAAAAAAAATGGCAGCGCATCTGGGATGAAAAAAAATTGTTCCAAACAGACATTTCCGATGCAGACAATAAATTATATGTACTGGTCATGTTTCCGTACCCGTCCGGTGATCGGCTGCACATTGGTCACTGGTACAATTTTGGTCCGACTGATACATGGGCGCGTTACAAACGAATGCTGGGCTACAACGTATTTGAGCCGTTTGGCTACGATGCATTTGGTTTGCCCGCCGAGAATTATGCAATTAAAATGGGCGTTCATCCTGCGGATAGTACGGCCGAAAATATTAAAAAGTTTCGCGAACAAATGAAGGCGATCGGCGCGATGTATGACTTCAGTAAAGAAGTCAATACCAGCGATCCCGAATATTATAAATGGACACAATGGTTTTTCCTGATGCTCTTTAAAAATGGCCTGGCGTACCGGAAAAAAGCGCCGGTGAACTGGTGCCCCTCATGCGAAACGGTGTTAGCCAATGAGCAGGTTCACGATGGCCATTGTGAGCGTTGCGATACGGAAGTTACCAAAAAGGATTTAGCCCAGTGGTTTTTCAAAATAACCGACTATGCTGAAAAGTTGCTCGAGGGTCACGATCGTGTTAACTGGCCGGAAAAAACCATCACCATGCAGAAAAACTGGATTGGTCGCAGCGAAGGGGCGCAAATTAACTTTACGGTGGCAGATAGTCAGGATACAATCCAGGTATTTACCACACGGCCCGATACATTGTGGGGAGTGACGTATATGGTGCTGGCGCCGGAACACCCGCTTGTGGAAAAATTAGTGACTGATGAACAACGCAAAGCCGTAAACGACTATGTGGAACAATCCCGCAGAGTGAGTGACATTGACCGGACATCAACTGAGCGGGTAAAAACCGGCGTGTTTTTGGGGGCATATGCTATTAATCCGGTGAATAGCGAACAAGTGCCGATCTGGATTGCTGATTATGTATTACTGACCTATGGTACCGGTTGTGTGATGGCTGTGCCGGCTCACGATACACGCGATTTTGCTTTTGCTACGAAATATGATTTACCGATTAGAGAAGTCATCAGTCCAAATGGCCAACCGTCCGGGGAGTTGCAAGAAGCGTTTACAAATGTTGGAGTGATGATCAATTCCGGCATTTTTAACGGCACCCGTTCGGATGAAGGCATCGGCAAAGTGATTGCTCACCTTGCCGAGAAAGGAATCGGTGAATCGAAAATAAACTACAAGCTTCGCGATTGGTTAATTTCCCGTCAACGGTATTGGGGAGCGCCGATTCCGGTGGTTTATTGTGATAAGTGCGGGATTGTCGCCTTGAAGGAAGATGACTTACCGGTACTGTTACCCCGGGATGTGGTGTTTAAAAAGGGTGGAGAATCACCATTAAAGTCGAATCCGAATTTTTTGAACACAACCTGTCCTGATTGCGGTGGTCCGGCAAAACGCGAAGTGGATACGATGGATACGTTCGTGTGTTCATCGTGGTATTACTTACGTTACCCAAATCACAATTTAAAGACGGCGGCATTTGATAAAGAGACAGTCAATAAATGGCTGCCAGTGGATCAATATATCGGCGGCGCCGAACATGCGACCATGCACTTGTTGTATGCACGGTTCTTTACGAAAGTGCTGTATGATTTGGGCTTTATCAATTTTGATGAACCATTTAAAAATCTGTTTCATCAGGGTGTCATTACCCGCGAAGGCAACAAAATGTCCAAATCCCGGGGTAATGTTGTGAGCCCTGATAAATTTATCGTCGATTACGGCTCAGATACATTCCGCATGTATATGATGTTTATGGGAAATTATGCAGATGGCGGTGACTGGAGCGATGACGGGATTGTTGGCATTGATCGCTTCACCAATCGGGTCTGGCGGCTCATGGAAATGCTGCAGGAGAATCCACCGTCTGGCAATGAATCCGAAAAGAGCAAGGAATTGGAGCGTGTACGACACTATACCACCAAAATGGTTACGAATGACCTTGATCGATTCAATTTCAACACAGCCATCAGCCGGTTGATGGAGATGGTGAATACGATATACAGCTACGTTCAGGATGTGCCATCTAACGAACAAAATAAGCTAGTCGTTAGCGATGCAGCCGAAACGTTATTGCTTTTGCTGGCGCCATTTGCGCCACATTTGGCTGAGGAACTCTGGGCGCGCACCGGGCATGGCGATTCCATATTCAATGCTAGCTGGCCGATATTTGATGACATGAAAACAATGAAGAATACGTATCAATGCGTAGTGCAAATTAATGGGAAAGTCCGCGCAAATATTGAAATGGAATTTGACCAACCTGATGTAATTGTATTGGAAACCGTGCTTGCCGATGAGCGCGTTATACGACATGTTGATGGTAAACAGATATTAAAAAAGATCGTCGTGAAGAACAAATTAGTAAACTTAGTCGTTAAATAGAAAATAAAAGCCTCCCAGTCGTATGCGGGAGGTTTTTTGCATAAACGAGTGCTAAGATGAGCGATTTGCCGTTGGTTTTTTGTCGTTTCTACAAAAGGCTATCAGCTTATATTGGCTTTCGGTTGGTATTCGCGTTGATAAATTTAGAATACAATCATGTTTTAGGAGGAATTTATGAAACTGCGGACGTTGCTTATTTTTATTTTTATTACTGCGCTGGTTTGGGCATGCGGAAAAAATGAAAATAAAAAGAATAATGTACAGATGAGCGAGCAAACGAGTAGTCAATCGATGTCAAGTTCGACAAAATATCGTCAAGCCCCCGATTTTACTTTGAAGGATTTGGATGGCAACGATGTTACTCTCAGTAAGCTACGTGGCAAAGTCGTTATTATTGATTTCTGGGCTACCTGGTGCGGACCCTGTGTGCGATCGTTCCCGGCGATGCAAGCGGCAGTCAATGAATTGGGTGGTGATTCTGTTCAATTTCTGTTTATCAATACCGGTGAACGTGGGACAGGAATTCAGGAAAAAGTAAGCCAGTTCATTCGATCGAATAATTATGATGTAAAAGTACTGCTTGACTCGGGTAGCAAAGTCGCCTCAGCGTACGGCGTTAGGGGAATCCCAACAAAAGTGCTTATTGATAAACAGGGTGGCATCCGCGATACAAAAGTCGGTGGTGGCGGCAGCCCTGCTGCTGTGGTAAGTGAAATGAAAGCATGGATTGAAGAAGCTAAAATGTAATTTGGTAGCGATTTGACAATTACTGTTATTTCTCTGTTGATGATAATTGTGATCATATTTGGGGGAGAAGACCTCAAGGCAAATCCAGAGAATCATGCTTCATTGGTTTTAAATTACTGATTCACTTTATCATTTATATGTGCTATGAATAATTTTAATAATTTAGTTGCTCCCGATGAAAATCTTTTCTTCCATAAAAACGATCCCAATGATCCGCGAATGGGGGAGTTGGTCGGCCATGATATTAATCTGTACGATAGCGCAGAAATTATCCTGTTGGGCTGTCCACAAGACGAAGGCGTCAAACGGAATCATGGCCGTCCCGGTGCTGCTGAAGCGCCACAATCAATTCGTCGGCAATTTTACAAGTTGCCTGTCCCGGAAGGCATGCATGATCAAGGCATCCTTGATGTTGGTGATATGAAAATCAGAGCGAACCTGGAAGATATTCACGCAGCACTGCATGATGTGGTTTATCAATTCATTTCAGATAAAAAGAAAGTTATTGTACTTGGCGGAGGCAACGATATTTCCTATCCGGATGCAAAAGCATTGTCACGCTTTGCACCAAATCTCGTCGCTTTTAATATCGACGCCCATTTTGATGTTCGGGCAGATGAACCACGAAACAGCGGTACACCGTATCGACAATTATTGGAAGAGACGCACGTGTACCCGGATCATTTTTATGAATTGGGATTTCAACCATTGGCAAATTCGGTAACCTATAAAAATTATTTAATCCAAAAAGGTGTACACATTTGCTCGTTGAAAGAATTTCACGCGGCTGGTGTGCAACGCACATGTTTGGATATTTTAAAAAATATTTCGACTGAAGCGATTTTTTGGGGATTTGATGTGGATTCCGTGCGTGCTTCCGATGCACCGGGAGTTAGCGCTCCATCACCACTCGGGCTGTCCGCGACCAATGCGTGTGATATTGCTGCCCTGGCAGGCGCCGATCCACGTTCACGCATTTTCGAAATAACTGAGGTAAATCCTGTTTACGATATCGATAATCGTACCAGTAAGCTCGCAGCGCTAATGGTTCTGCATTTTATAATGAGTCATATAAAACAGGAATGCAATGCCAAGCAGGACTGAAATTGAAGATATGACATAAAAATTAGATAATCGATGTGAATTTTTCAATTGACGTTTTCACACGCGTGTCAAAAAAATCGGGGCTTTAATAGCTAACATTTAAGCTAATAGTTAGGGAAAAAAAGTATTCCGGGAGATATTGGGACGTTTATTGACTTCTTACACTGAATTATCTTGTGTCGATGCAACATCTGTGAATATTTGGTGGATCAGCATATCGATTAAAAGCATAAGCTGCTTCATCAGATTGACTGGATTTTTTTATACATCGGAAATACATTTTCCTGTAAGTATTTCATATCACGAACCAATGTCCGCAATTCACATTGGTCTGCCCTTGATTCCAAATTTTGTATTGCAATATCCAATGCTCGGGAAATAACGAACTGCCCCCGAAGCGAATGTAAAAAATCATACCCTTCCCGGTTTTCCATCTTCATCTCCTCTGTGTTGCAATGTCACTGGCAGATGGGATTTTTATGTCATCTCGTGATGATAAGGACTTTCATCGGACGACACAAGTACTGCCAATAAGAGCTGGTTGAATAACATATCCGGGAGATTCAAAATCCGACCACAATCACAGAACACATCCTCCCCAGCATGCATATCAATGTAACGCATGCGGTCCAGTTTTAGCCGGCGTTCGGGGTTCTGCTTCAGAATTTCAGCACGTCGCAACAGCTTGTTTTTGACGGCTTCGGGCAGATCGCGTTCAATGATGATTTCGTTAAGAAGTTTAGTGAAATCTTCTTTTTGTTGGGAGCCTCTAAGTTCGCGTATTCGTCTTGTAAGCCGTTCTCGTTTGAAGTGGTAAAGTGTGTACCGAATGCCACACACACATTGAATCAGGACCGATGCCATAAATGCTCCTTTGTCAAGCAACCAGTTGCACCATTATAATTAGTCATGATTACGCCTGGTTTGCTGTTCGGTTACAATAGTATTGCATCATTGTGATAATAGTGTCACATGTGTGAAATTCCTATTGCATGTTTTGATACCGTTGCTTACATTGATGGCACGTCGACGATGTTTGACGAAAATCAATGGTAAGCATGATTAATTTGTTGAGAACAATTTAATCGGGATTATGGCTGTAAAACAATGCATTATTTAAATTAAACTATAAAATAAAAAAGGAGGGAACAACTCTTATTAATTACCACCGTAACCCGATTTATTCCTAATATACAGTATCAAATCAAAAATGTCAATATTATTTTCGTTAACATTAAAAATACTGAACGCGTAAACAAATTAGGAAAATAAGCATGGAAGAAACCATTCTGGCAATTGACAATGGCACACAGAGTATTCGTGCGATGCTGTTTAATGCTCGAGGTGAATTGCTTTCAAAATCTCAGGTTCATATTGAACCCTATTTTAGTATTCAGGCAGGCTGGGCAGAGCAAGAGCCTGGTTATTTCTGGGACAAGCTTGCACTGGCGTGTCAGAAATTATGGCAGCAGTCTGGTAATATGAAATCGACAGTAAAAGCGGTATGTCTGACTACGCAGCGTAGTACATTAATTAATGTTGACAAAAATGGACAAGCTCTACGTCCGGCTATTCACTGGCTTGATCAACGGAGAGTTGAAAAACGGCGAGTTACAAATCCGTTACTGCATGCAATCATAAAATTAATCCGTATGGGCGATACAGTGGCGTTTGCGTTTGCCGAATGTGAATCAAACTGGCTTCGAGAAAATCAGCCGGATATCTGGGAGAAAACGCATAAATATCTGTTTTTATCCGGTTATCTCACATGGCAGTTAACCGGTAATTTTGTCGATTCCATCGGTTGTCAGGTAGGGTATGTTCCGTTCGATTATAAAAATTTACGCTGGGCCAAGAGCGGGCATCTCAATCGGAAATTATTTCCCATGGAGATGGACAAACTCCCTGAACTTGTACCGCAAGGACAGGTTTTGGGCGTGATTACAAAACAGGCAAATCAGAAAACCGGTATTCCTGAAGGTCTTCCGCTGATTGCTGCCGCTGCGGATAAAGCGTGCGAAATACTTGGCGCTGGGTCGTTAAATCCGGAGACAGCCTGCCTGAGTTATGGAACAACCTGCACGACTTCCATCATGACGCGTAAATATGTTGAAGTTATCCCAATGATTTCACCATTCCCTAGTGCTATCCCACAAACATACAATACTGAAATCCAAATTTATCGCGGTTACTGGCTTGTCAGTTGGTTTAAAAATGAATTTGGTCATGCAGAGCAAAACCAGGCGGCAGAATTGAATGTCCCTGTGGAATCACTATTCGATGATATGATTAAAGATGTTCCTCCCGGTTCCATGGGGCTGATGCTGCAACCCTACTGGACACCGGGCGTGAAAGTTCCGGGTCCTGAAGCAAAAGGTGCGATTATCGGCTTTGGAGATGTTCATACCCGTGCGCATATGTACCGATCCATTCTTGAAGGTCTGACGTTTTCATTACGCGAAGGCACCGAGAAAACCGAACGTCGATCCGGCATTCCCATAACCAGTTTGCGAGTATCGGGCGGTGGCTCACAAAGCGATCAGGCCATGCAAATTACCGCGGACATTTTTAACAAGCCGGCCAGCCGTCCGCATATTTATGAAACCTCCGGGCTGGGTGCAGCGATCGACGCGGCTGTAGGAATCGGGTGGTTTAGTGATTTCCCGGCAGCAGTCAGCGCTATGACGCGGATTGGCAGGACATTTGAGCCGAATCATAAAAACACAGATATTTATGAACAGTTGTATCAGCGTATATACAAAAAAATGTATGGACGATTGCAGCAACTTTATCATGATATTAAAGACATTACCGGCTATCCCGAGCGGTAACTAAAATTATTTATGGACTACAAGTTTAAAACGAACAAGATTATGAATCAGATGTTTTTTTGCGAATCAGAATTGTAAACATTCTTCATAAATGTGGCGATATTATTTATGCAAATAAGCATGAATGTTGGTATTAAAAATGTCACATCAAATTAACACATAAAAGGGAGTATGAGTATGCAAGCAGTGATGATGGTGGCGGGAAAAAGTACGCGCACCTATCCACTAACATTGACACGTCCAAAACCATTGTTGCCAATTATCAATCGGCCGATGATTTATTTTAACCTGGATCAGATGGTTGGACTGGTTGATGAAGTCGTGTTGATCGTCGGCTACCGGAAAGATAAGATCGAAGATCTGCTCGGCGAAGAATACAAAGGCATGGCGATCATTTATCAGGAACAGAAAGAACAGTTGGGAACCGGGCATGCGGTTTTACAGGCAGCGCCTCATATCACCGACCGGTTTCTTGTATTAAATGGTGATGATTTGTTTGCTCGCGTTGATATGGAAAAAATTTCCGAATTTCCGTATGGTGCATTAGCCATGCAAGCTCCTAATCCACAGGATTTTGGTGTTATGACGACGAATGAAAAGGGACAGCTTGTTAAAATGGTGGAGAAACCAAAGGAATTTGTTAGCGACCTTGTGAACGTGGGGTGCTATGTGTTCGAACCGGATATTTTTGATGTGCTTGAAAATTTGCAGCCATCCATTCGTGGTGAAATTGAATTGCCGGATGCTGTTTTGGGGATAGCTAAAAAAGAACCGGTTCAAGTGGTTCCCCTTGCAGGCTACTGGTTGCCCACCGGTTATCCCTGGTATATGCTAACCACGGAGCGCTACTTGTACGATCACTACGATCTGGAATATAAAATTGAAGGTGAAATTGAATCCGGTGTTTCAATTGAAGGCAACGTAGCAATTGGGCCTAACACGATTGTCAAAACAGGCGTTCACATTCAGGGACCGGTAACAATTGGTGCAAATTGCGTGCTGGAAAATGATGTGGAAATAAAGCCGTACACCAGTATTGGAAATGGCGTTGCTATTGGCGCTAATAGCCTGTTGGAAGGTTCAATCCTGTTCAATCGTGTCAAAGTAGGCCTGGATGCCAGTGTCAGCTACTCGGTCGTGGGAGAAAATGTCTTAATTAACGATAATTGCAATTTACTATCAACGAGTAAAAATGGTGCGAATGTTCACTCAATGGTTAAGGAAAAATTGGTAGACACCGGACTTGCACAATATGGCGCCACGCTGGCTGATAATGTGTTCCTTCGTAAAGGAGTGACTGTACAACCTGGCGTGAAAGTTTGGCCAGGCAAGCAAATTCCCGAAGGCAAAATGGTTGACTCAGATCTAATGGATTAAAAAAATAAAGTTACTATTATAATTCTTTCGGTCGAATTGAACTTTGCGACGAAATTGAGTGACCGGCTGAAGATTAAAAGTTTAACTTCTGATGAGAAAAGAATTAAACCAGGTTTTCGTTGAAATACCTGGTTTTTTCGTTTGTGCACTATAAAAATTTTAATCGTCAATGAATTCGGAACAAAAATTACTCAACTATTACGGCAGTTCCATACGCCAGTATTTCAGAAGCGGCGCCCATAATAAAACTGGTTGTGAAGCGAAGGCCAATTACTGCATTTGCCCCTAAAGTAGACGCCTCAGCAATCATTCGATCAAGTGCCTGTTCCCTGGCTTCACCCATTAGTTTGGTGTACTCTTCAATTTCGCCACCAAAAATATTCTTTAAGCCGGCCATAATATCATTGCCGATATGGCGGGCCCGGATTGTGTTACCTCGTACAATTCCCAGTGATTTGATAATGGTTTTGCCCGGAATCGATTCAGTCGTAACAAGAATCATCGTTTTATCTCCTTATATGGATCGCTAATTCGGATGCGGAGTTTTTCCCGGAATACAGACACTACAAGCAGTACTAATCCGCCCAATAGCGCAATTATTCCGATTTTAATGATTGTCTCAATCTGTGAATCCGCAATTATGGATTCTACGGTTTTGAATAAACCATAGGTAATGAGAATAACTGCGCCGATGGAAAAAACTATCCAGGCAATTCCCCGTTCAATGCGGTTGTACACGTTCATCCAGTAGTTATCCCACACTTCATCCGGTGGTGATTTAAGCTTCATGGATTGTGTCACCTCCTTCAATTGTTTATATTCCTGCCAGTCCGTTCGAAATTCTGCGTACTCATTTATCAGTTTTTCGAACTCTTGTTTTTCGGAAAAGGAGAGTTCATTATCCAATGCCCCCATCATTAAAATATTAAATCGTTCGCGGTTGATATTATCGACGGATTTATTCATGCCAGTACCTCTCAAGTTGCTTTTTCAGAGCCTGTCGGGCATTGAACAATCTCGACATAACTGTTCCCGTGGGAATATCCAGCATCTCGGCGATTGTTTTATACGGCAGGTCCTGAATATCCTTCAATACAATAATCTCCCGTTCATGTGGCTTCAGGGCATTGAGTCCTTCCCATACTTTATCGTGCAGTTCCTGTCGATCGAGCAGGGTTGCAGCATCCGGAGACGGATCAGAAATGGCCTTTAATGTGGGTTCACCGATTTCGGAAAATGACCTTGCATGTCGCGCGGTATCGCGTTGGTAATTGAAGCACAAGTTCCGTAATATGCGATAGTACCACGGAAAGAACGGTCGCAAAACATCGATTTTAGCAATCGACTTCCAGGTTCTAACAAAAGCATCCTGCGACAGATCCAATGCTGCTTCGGGTACACCAACAATGCCTAATGCACAGAAATAGGCGCGTTCTTTATAATGCTGCACCAATACACCAAAGGCGTGTTTATCACCGTGCTGGCATTTCACAATAATCGATTGCTCGTCGAAATCCGAATCGTCCGTCATTGTCGAACTCACCTTTCAGGAAGAAGTACACCACATCGGAAGAATTATTCGGAATAAGTTAAAAAAAATTTATTGGAAATTCAATGATTATTTTGTTGCTATTTTTTGAATCGATAAATATCCAGCTTTGGTTCCTTAAATATTCTAATTTGTGATTCACATGCCTGATTGATGTTTAGTGCTTGATTTCTTAATTATTTCTCAGTATATTTTTATCATTATAATTGACTTGATATTTATAAAGCGATCAAAATACAATAATAGATTAAGGAAAGCTAATAGCAAATCAAAGGGAGGTTCATTGTGACACGAGTTCTTTTTTTCATGATGTGTTGTGTACTGTTGCTTAAAATCAGCGGTTGTAGCAAAAAAGTGATTGAGTCCGTCGCCGATCCGAGAGAGGTGAAAGCACAGGTTGATAAATTTGCTCCCGTGGTAATTCAATATGATACCACCATCCTTGATGAAAATGAAACCGCTGCTTTGCACAAAATTGTGGAAGCGGCAATAATTATGGATGAAATATTCCTGCATCAGGTCTATGCAGAAAATCCAGCCATCCGTGAAGCGTTAATGAAATCCACCGACCTGGAATTAGTGCCCCACAAACAATTATTCAATATTATGTTCGGTCCATTCAATCGATTGGAAAATGATAAGCCGTTTATTAATAAAAATCTAAAACCGGATGGCGCCAATTTCTATCCTGAAGATATGACGAAAGAAGAGTTTATAAGTTGGATCACAGATCACCCTGAAGATAAAGAATCATTCGAACATGTATTTACAAAAATTGAACGCCAGGGTGATTCACTTAGTGCAATACCCTATTCAGAAGCATATAAAGAGTGGCTGGAACCAGCCGCAACATTGCTAAAAGAAGCTGCACACCTTACAAAAAATGAATCGCTCAAGCGTTATCTCACAAGTCGCGCCGCGGCGTTTCTTAGTAATGACTATTATCAATCCGATATGGATTGGATGGATCTGGATAGCCAGATCGAAGTGGTGATTGGACCGTATGAAGTATACGAAGACAAGATGTTCAACTACAAAGCATCGTTTGAATCATTCGTAACCATCGTCGATCCGGCGGAGAGTAAAAAATTAGCGGTTGTTGCCAAACATCTTAAGGAATTGGAAAAAGCGCTTCCATACGCGGAAAAATATAAAAATTTTGAACGCGGCAGTGAATCGCCCGTGAAAGTAGTACAGGAAGTATTTAGCGCGGGTGATACCAAGGCGGGTGTGCAAACGCTGGCATTTAATCTGCCAAACGATGAACGGGTTCGGGAGGCCAAGGGCAGCAAAAAAGTGATGCTAAAAAATATTGCTCATGCCAAATTCGATAAAATTTATATGCCGATTGCAAATATTGTGCTTGCGGCCGATATGCTTGAGTTGCTTTCATTTGATGGCTGGTACACACATATTTTGATGCACGAGGTGACACATGGCCTGGGACCGGGGATGCTCAAACAAGAAGATGGCAGCAGCGTTCCTGCATCAAAATTATTGAAAGAAACCTATTCCGCCATCGAAGAATGCAAAGCGGATGTGGGTGGAATGTATACGTTTGCCTATTTATGCAAAAAAGGGATATTCCCGGTGTCTCAGGAAAAGGGAATTTATCCGACATACTTGGCTGGCATTTTTCGATCCGTTCGTTTTGGCGCAGATGAGGCCCATGGGATTGCTAATATGATCGCTTTCAATTATATTCTAGAACAAGGTGGATTTGAATACATTGGTGAAATTGAAAAGTTCAAAGTGAATGACAAAAAAATTCGCGATGCAGTAAGCAACTTGCTCAACAATTTGTTGTCAATCGAAGCGACTGGAAATTATGATGCAGCAATTGAATTAATTAACAATTACGGTGCAATGCCAGAAAATATGAAAACTGTCATCGCGAAATTAGCCAATGTCCCGGTGGATATTCGCCCAGAATTTGAAATCATCGGAACCCTTCAGTAAGACCACAATTTTTCCGAACAGCGGGAATTGGATTACAACTGATTCCTGCTGTTTCTCCGAATCACTCATTTCAATTCCAAACCCAAACTGCGGTAATCATCAGCAATTTTGCAGTTCCACAAAATGTCTCGGGTTACGAGAGTCAAAGCCAACTTGAAATAAATGTTCATTTTCTAAAAAATTAATAATTATTCTTTTTTATCCGCAAATTAAAAGTTTTATATGTAATAATACGATCACACTATTGTGCAAAAAACAATTCATGATTTGCAAAAGGATAATTGAAACTTTACCTAAATCGGGAAACTGGGGGATGAAAACAACTCTTACTTCGCTTGCACTTCTGCTTCTTGTTACATCTGCACGCGCGCAATTATTCATTAACGAATTTGTAGCATCAAATGATCATACAATTCACGATGAAATGGGCGATTATGATGACTGGATCGAGCTTTACAATGCGTCTGATTCTCCGATTAATCTTTCCGGCTATAGCATGACGGATGAATTTTCTGAACCTACCAAGTGGTTGTTTCCTGATGTCAATATTTCGCCGCGGGGATACCTGATCGTCTGGGCCGATGAAGAACTCGATCAAGGTGACTTACACGCAGATTTTAAAATTGGCGCTGGTGGGGAAGAACTGGCAATATTTTACAATGGTAATTTCATTGATTCATTGACTTTTGGCGAGCAATCAACCGATGTTTCCTATGGGCGCCTGACTGATGGCGGATCTGTGTGGGCATATTTCAATAATCCATCGCCGGGAGGGCCCAACACAGCACAAAGCGTTGATGCGGAGCTACCGGTATTTTCAGTACCGGGCGGGTATTACAGTGCTCCATTTTCAATCGAACTTTCCGATACTTCTCCAACTGCTGAAATTTATTTTACGAACGATGGTTCTGATCCAACCGAATCCAGTAGTCTATATACTGATCCGATCATGATTGATGGAACAACTGTTATACGGGCACGCAGCTATGATTCAGAAAAAGAACCCAGTCCGATAGTTACACAATCCTACATTTTGAATACACAATACCATTTAGGTGTGCTTTCTCTTACAAGTGATCCGTACAATTTGTGGGACAATGATTATGGTATTTATGTGAATTATGATATTCCGGATTCAGTTAAAGATGAGTGGGAACGACCTGCCTTTGTCGAATATTATAATACAAATGGTGATCTTGAATTTGCTTATGATGTAGGCATTCGAATTCATGGTGGTTACAGTCGGGGAATTCCCAAAAAATCGTTCCGAATTTATTTCCGTTCGGAATATGGCACCAGTTGGCTGAACTATCAATTATATCAAGACAAAGACATTGATGAATACAAACGGATTGTTGTGAAAGGCGGCGCTAACGATTGTGTCGCGGATGATCGGGAATATTTCAGTAGTGTCTGGTCTTTGATTCGTGACATGTTAATGCAGGATTTGAACCATAGTATCGGGGGAATGGGCGTCGCAAGTCAGCCGGTCATATTGTATTTGAATGGTCAACCATGGGGTATTTACATTTGCACGGAACGGATTGATGAATACTACATAGAGAAAAATTTCGGATTGGATGATGTTGATCTCATTAAGGAAAATAGTGAGGTCGTAGTTGGCACGAATGAGCAGTGGAACAATCTTAACAATTTTCTTGAAAACAATAATCTGTCAAACGGTTCGAATTTTGACCAGGCTGCCGACATGATTGACATCCGTAATATTACTGATTATAATATCGTTCAAATTTTTGGTGGAAATAAGGATTGGCCAAACGGTAATATCTATTGTTTTCGCCCCCATGATGGTTCCGAACCCTGGCGTTGGATTATGTGGGATGCGGATTACACCCTGGGTTCACCAACGCTGGAGTCATTTGATTATAATACGTTGTGGTGGGCGACCTGGGAAGACCTTGATGGTACACTTCCCCTGCGGAGTCTGTTGCGGAACGAGAGTTACCAAAAATATTTCATAAACCGATTTGCCGATCTGTTGAATACCTTATTCGTACCCGAAAATATAAATCGAAAAATCGATTCACTTGCGGCGCTCATCGCTCATGAAATCCCGGTTGAAACAGCTCGCTGGGGTGGTTCGTTTGAACAGTGGGAACCAAATATCAATCGGATAAAAGACTATGTGAACCAACGCCCGGATAACGTCAGAGACCATATAAAATCAAAATTCTTGCTAAATGGGTATGATTCATTGAATTTGTCGGCGCCGCAACCCGGTTTGGAAAGTATCCGAGTTAATTCCATTGAGATAAAGCAGTTCCCGTGGAGTGGCATTTATTTTGAAGATGTGCCGATTGAAATCGAAGCGAAAGCAGCAATCGGATACAACTTTAAAGAGTGGAGTAATCCTGAACTCCCCGATACAAATTTAATAACCTTGCCCATAGATCAGACATATAATTTATATCCGATATTTGAATCGGATAATCAGGAATATAATGTTGTTATAAATGAAATAAATTATAACAGCGCATCGGATTTTGATCCGGATGACTGGATTGAGCTGCATAATATTTCCGATAATGCAATCGATATTTCAGGTTGGCATTATAAAGACAGCGATGATAACCACGATTTTGAAATCCCTGCAAATACAAGCATTGCTGCACATGGTTATCTGGTGCTGTGCAACAATTCAGCCGACTTTCAGAATTTATTTCCTGAAGTTGCCAATTATATTGGCGATGTGGATTTCGGCCTAAGCAGCAGCGGTGAATTGGTAAGGCTGTATGACTCACGAAATCGTATTGTTGATTCCCTGACGTTTGATGATAAATCTCCCTGGCCGACTGCACCCGATGGTGATGGACCGACATTGGAATTAATTCAACCTGAACTGGATAATGCATTACCTGAAAGCTGGCAGGCAAGCGCCGGCCATGGTACGCCGGGTCAAGCGAATACGATATTTTCCGGTGAATTTGTCATTTCCGGAAAAATTGTGTATAGCGGAAATGGTCAGCCCGTGCCGGAAACGACTTTACAACTTAACGGAACTGCTAGCACTTCGCATAAATCAGATGAAAACGGCGCGTTTGAATTTTCCGGTTTGATAACAGGCGATTATTCCCTTGAGTCTTCAAAGCAACTCGAAATAGAAAATCCATCCATAATGATGTATGATGCGTCGCTTGCTGCGCAAATTGCATTATCACTCATTGAACCAACAGCGCATCAATCAGTTGCGGCTGATGTGGATGGGGATACGAAAATCCTTACATATGATGCACATCTCATAGCTTGTTATGCCGTTGGCCTTCCATCTGTAGGTACTTCATATGTCGGTGAGTGGCGTTTCCAACCTGATGCACGGAATTATCAGCAACTTTCCGAAGATCAAATCGACCAGGATTTTACCGCTTATTTATTAGGCGATGTTGATAATAGCTGGTCCACCGACGAATCATTAGCAATGCAATCAGCGCCGGGTGGTGAGTATCACATCTCTGAAGCATTGCACGTGACTGCCGGTGAATTGATTTCTATTCCGATTAATGCACATACAGGTGAAAATATCTACTCGTGTGATGTTTTCCTAACATACGATCCGCAGGCACTCGAATTTGTTAATCTTGAGACGACTGCATTAAGTAATAATTTTTTTACTGTGGTCAATTCTAATAAAATCGGCAAATTACGATTCGGTTGTTATGGAACTCAGCCGATCCTTCAACCGGGCCCTTATCTTAAAATTATTTTTAAAGCCATAGGTGATGGCGGTGCTAGTGCTGAATTTAATTTAGAAAGTTACCGGATTAACAATAATCCGGCATCCCATGGACATTTATCAATATTTATCGGGAATGATGAGACAAATACGCCGCATAGTTACCGGCTATATCAAAATTATCCAAACCCATTTAATCCGGCAACGCGTATAAATTATGACGTTCCATATGCCGGAAAGGTAAATCTGTCGATTTTCACTATCAATGGTGAATTTGTACGTACGTTGGTTGATGCAGCGTTTCAGTCGGGCCAGCATCATGTGCAGTGGGATGGCGAGAATGATAAGGGAATACAAGTCGCAAGTGGTATCTATTTATGTAGAATGAAAGCCGATAATTTTGTGTCATATAGAAAAATGATATATATTCGTTAGAAGATAAAATTCTAACCATACATTAAAAGTATTTAAGCAAATAAAAGTCTACTCATTCGGATTGAATGCGTGGACTTTTTTATTTACTCCATACAAAAAATGATTCTCCTGTTTTTCCTTTGTGCCCTTTGTGACTTTGTGGCGTATTTTTTTCTTTCAAATAGAAATCTGATCTCAATCCACGATATAAATAAAATGCAACTTGTATTCAAACCTTTCGTCTATTCACTTAAAACCGTGAAGAAGAAAGGAAAAATATGCGTGCATCTAAAATATACACTTCAATTTTACTTGTAACAGCGGTATTGTTTATAGGTGGTTGTTTTGAATTTGAAGAACGAATGGTACTAAAAAAAGATGGCTCCGGCACGTTGGAAGTGGAATACTGGACGATGGAAGATGTTAATATAAATGGGGATGGGTATGAATTTCCTGAAAAAGAAGCGGATATCCGGGACGAAGTGATTGAAAAATATACATCGGACAACGTAAAATTGATGGATTTTAAAGTATACTATCAGGAAGATTCTCGTCATGTACGTTTTACTGTGAAATTTGATAATGTTGATGATTTAAATGATCTCAAACAATTCCATGAAAATAAAATTCGATTTAAACGAGATGGTCACCGGATTGATTTTGAACGAACTGTTTTTATTGATAACGATGATAATAATTTAGATGATGAGCCGAATAATACTTTTGAAAAATTTGTAGTTGGACTGGTAAAAGAGGGATTAAGTAACATCAAATTTCGGTTTGAATTGGAACTGCCGTATGAAATTAATGACTCAAACGCAGATTGGATATCTGGTAAACATCGGGCGGTGTGGAAGTATCGCCTTTCTGATGTAATTAATAAAGATGATATTGTCATGAAGCTCAAAACAAAATAAAGTGTCACACACTCTTCCTCCTTAGAAAAGGGCAGTCAGAAAGTCTGGCTGCTCTTTTTTTATGACTGCAGACGCCTTATTAATTATGGCTTGCTTAAAAGGAAATATATCTGTTCACGTATATTCGGAAAGTGAACGTGCTACACACTTTTCTTCCTTGAAATTCAATTTGTAATTTGATTCCAGAAGATTTACATAAAGGGAGAAGTGCGTAGCACATTTAATCCCCGTAAACACTTACAACGAAAACATTTGCTTATTTGCATAATTACGGAACTTTTACTTTGTTCATGAATACAAAATTTCAATAATGGATTGTAAATGTAAGGGAAAAGAAAATGAATACTATTAAGTTTGACTTTCAACGTGATGTGATTGATGAGAGTTTTAAACAACCGATTGTTGCCGATTTCTGGGCCGCATGGTGTGCGCCTTGCAGGATGTTGGGTCCTGTGCTTGAAAGACTCGATGCCGGTGCCGCAGGCCGCTGGAAATTGGTTAAAGTAAATACGGAAGAAAACCCTCAAGTTGCTGCTACCTATCAGATTAGAAGCATCCCGGCGGTTAAAATGTTTTCCGAAGGTAAGGTTGTCGCCGAATTTGTGGGGGCACTTCCCGAACCATCTATCCGCAGATGGCTTGACCAAAATTTACCAACCGAGGCGAAGAAAGCGGTGGATGAAGCTCAACAACTGCTTGCTCAAGGAGATGACGACAAAGCAAAAAAAATTTTGAAATATGCTATCGATCAGGACAATTCAAACCAGGATGCCAGAATATTGCTTGCTTTGCTGGTCTTTGAAGATGAGCCACAACCGGCAATTGAGCTTGTAGGTGATGTTGATGAGAGCCATAAGATGTTTGATAAAGTAGATGCAATGCGAACGCTGGCACGGTTTCACCAGGCGGGCGCTGTGCCGGATTCTAATGATGGTAAGGCGTGGGATGCTTACGTAAATGGTATCGCAGCGTTCAAGGAAAAGGATTATGACAAAGCGCTTGAACAATGGATTGATGCGATAATTTACGATCGTGCAATTGACGATGATGGGCCAAGGCGTGCCTGTGTCAGTTTGTTCAAATTACTGGGAAATGAGCATTCAATTACACAGAAATACCATCGGCAGTTTACGTCCGCATTGTATTAGTATTTTTAAGGCATTATTATTTGTAGCTATCAATTAAATACTGAATGTGATGAAAAGTATCTATTCAATAAAAGATGGTAGTTTTTATTTTTACGTTTGCTTTCACACTTCGACTTCGCTCAGTGTGAAGTGGTAGCGTAACTTCATGCTGAGCGAAGTCGAAGCATGATAATACTGTATCATTAAATTCTATAATTTATTGAACGGATACGATGAAAATAACTTAACTAACTGTATCTTGTAATGGACGCCAATCATAACGTAATACGAAAATTTATTGAAATTCCTGAAAAATTTTTTTCTGAACTGACAAATCAACCGTTCAGTCATTGTATTGATTGCAATGCGCATCTGTTGGACAAAGGAACATCATACTATATTGAGAAAGTCATCAAACAATATAAAAAACTCAATACTTATGATGTGATTTATGAATATGCAATTTGCGCGTCATGTTGCAATAAGTTGGCAAGTCAATATTCACAGACTTCACTGGAGAATATTCAAAATTATTTTCTGAATCATACCGATTTTTTAGTTCGGCGACATGAGTTATTGGCATATGAAAATATTGATATTAATCAATGGATAGATAATTGCGTCATAAGAGGTACGTCAATCCATGATTTGGAAGAATATCAAATGGCTTGCCACTGTTTTGGGGATAAGATGGTGCTTGACATTTTTCCATTTATAATTGGTGGGGAAGCGCTTGAAGAAATTGTTAAGCTTCTTTCAAACCAAACACTAGATATCATTTCCGATTTTAAACGAAATAAATTGTTGAGCCCAACTGAACCATATCCTGTAAATACAGATTACCCACTCCTGTTTGTATAATGACTTGACTTGATTCAAGAAAAAAAGCCATCCGGATAGCATAACGGATGGCTTTTTTTGCATCATATGTGAGTGGGCAATCTACTTGATGAGTGTGAGTTTTCGCATGTCAGTCAACGAACCTGCCTGCAGCTTGCACAAATAAACACCACTAGCCTGGCCATTCATTACATTCGATGCATCCCACGTTACGTGATGAACACCTGGTTGGACAACTCCATTAACCAACGTTGCAACTTCTTCACCGCGAATATTGAAAATTTTAATCGACATGTGAGTTGCTTCTGCCACTTCGAATTCGATTGTTGTGGATGGATTGAATGGATTCGGATAATTGGGCAGTAAACTGAATTTTTCAGGTGTTGCATTATTGCCTGAAGCTGATACGCCTGTCGTGCCATCGGTTGTAACATTTATATTAACATTACTGGTTTCAGATTGACCGGTTACTGTTACAAGTCGCGGACTCATTGCCATTGGTTCACCGGCAGTGTAAATCCCGTCGCCGTCAATATCGACAAATGCAGCGGTGATGTACTTTCCGGCTGCAAGATCGGTCACTTGATAGGCGCCGGCTTCGGATATAACATGAACGCTGAACGGCGTGCTCGACATACCCATTGAGACCACATAAACCGATCCGCGAATTTGGTCGGGCACTGAAATCAAACCGGAAATAATGCCTTTGCTCAATGATGTCATGTTGAAGTTAATGTTCTTGATGTGTGTTCCGGGTAGAACTTCAATCAGGTCCTCACTGTAAAATCCAACAGGCTCGTTCAGATTCGGGCGAAAATCCAGGTTTGTATCTTTGAAACCGCCCACGACGTAATAACCGGGGCTTAAATTTTCGATCATATAATGGCCTGGTGTAAACATTGTGGTTAAACCCACCGGCGTGGTCGAAACTCCCAATGCCGCAATAGTGATCAGCCCGAATCCCGTATGATCACACGATACTGTTCCTTCAATAGAAGAAGTACCGCGTTCCACCAGAACAATATCCATGTTGGTGATATGTTGATTTGTATCCACATAACGTTTATTCAGGTAGGTTTCGGAATATGGTTCGCCCAGGTCGAACATATTGTTCTGGTTGGCATCCATGAATGCAAATATCAGATAATCACCATTTCCCAGATTCGGCATGCAATAATAACCGGTCTGCGGATCAGCGTGGGCAATGTTAATCGGTGTGTGAGATAATCCAGCAGCGGCCACGATTACCGGCCCTTGCTGTTTTCCTGAATAATGAACATTCCCGGAGATGAGACTGTTGCGAATTTCCGGATTTAATAAATTCAGTTGTAAGCCAGTCATGTGCTCGCCGATACCGAGATTCAATAAATTGGTGACAGCGCCCATCGGTTCGTCTTTGTCTGGCATTTGATTTCCATTCTCATCCATGAAACCAACGACGATGTAATTTCCATTCAATAATCCATTCAATTCAAAAGCGTTATCCGATCCCCAATGTACACAATCGCTCGAAAACGGAGTCATGGTAGCACCAAACCCGAACACATGAACGTCACCCGTGGCAACGCCCACGTAGTTAATTGTACCGCTCAACGACCCCGAACCTTGTGGTAGTTCCTGCAACGTGATATCGATGTGCTGTGAAACGACATCGTTAACCACTTTTACGGGCGCCGGGTGGAAGCCGACCGGCTCATCGAGGCCGGGATATCCATTGCCATCCACATCCATAAATGCGCCAACGAAATAGGTACCGGGATCGAAGTCATTAAGGTAATAATATCCGGTCGTGTTGAGCGTATCGAGTCGTAACGGTTTTTCCATATTTGGGGGAATGGAAAATGCTGTTACGATAATGTTTCCTTTCTTCTCTCCTGAATACAGGATGTCGCCACTGATTTTTCCGCACGCATGCCCGAAGGAGTAGCTGACGAAAAGAAGCAGGAGCATAGCAGCGATGGAAGCATAATATTTCAACGCTATCCCCTCCTTTAATTTTGTAAATAGTTTTAGGAATTATGAAGTGCTAATTGGGACTTGCCTTTGTTTTTTCTGCATCAACCTCGATGAAATTTACAGTCAGGGCCGATTGACGAACAGAATATAAAGAACATTTCTTTATTAGCGAGAACCAACACTTCAAGAATGATACCAATTCCTGTTATAGTCACAGATGAATATAAATTATGTAATTAGGTTGCGACGTCAGTTTTTTTGTGATTATCAGTTTGATATTTTGAAAATCCGTGATCTTAATTTTTCTCAAATTGGGACAAAATGTGGATATGATGCTGATTTTTTGAGTGCATCAATTCGAAAAAAATGAAGTAACTTCCATAAAATCAAACCTGCAAAACAGTACTGGATTTGTACAAAAATTGAATGGGCTTCGTTTGACGTATCTCATCCTGATATTATCGAGTAGTGGTAATTGTTGAAAAATTGATGATTACTAAATTAGAAATTAAGAGTTATCAAGAAAAATATGATTTGTCAATTTTTTCGCCTAAAAATGCCATATCAAATTAAGACAACCTGACTAATTCACATCGTCTCAATTTGAGAGAAATATTAGTCAAATTGCCTTGAAAAATATATGGGATGAAACCGCTTGAAAACATGGTGTTAAACCCAATGAACATTTCAGGCATATTAATTGGTTATGTTACAATACTAAAATAATGGAAATAATGATCTCATATTGATATGGAATAATGAAGCCAATTACGACAACTGCATACGCCCTGCTAATACTCATTACGACCTTATTCAATTCACATGTGCTGCAGGCACAGACCGGCGATGGGAGAATTATTGGTAAAATTACCGATGATGAAGAGAAAGCGCTCGATAATGTGAATACCATCATTATCGGAACCAGTGTTGGTACGGTCACAGATGAGCAAGGTCAATTTGCTATTCCGCATCTCAATCCCGGGAAATATACGATTCAATTCAGCTACATTGGCTATCAAACCGAACGTATTGAAGATGTGGATGTGAATGATGGGGAAACCGTGGAACTTGATGTCAAACTTTCGCAGATGGCGATAAGCATGCCGGAACTTGTTGTAACGCCGGGCGCATTTCATATTGAACGGTTGGAGCCCGTGATTCGCCAGAGTATGACGAATAAGCGATTGCAGGAATTACCGGCGACTTTGAATGATATCAACCGTGTAATTCAGGTAATGCCGGGCGTCAGTTTTTCGCATGATGGAAGCGCTCATTTTCATGTGCGCGGTGGCAATCAGGATGAAAATTTGATTCTGCTCGATGGCGTCGAAATTTTCGATCCCTATCATCTTAAAAATCTTGGCGGCGCCATTGGCATCCTGAATATGGATTTAATTGATCAGGTAAATATTCTTACTGGTGGATTCCCGGCTAAATATGGTGATAAGCTTTCTTCAGTCGTTAATGTGGAGAATAAAGTTTCGGATGCGAAAAGCTTGACCGGAAGTATCGGCATTGGCGGGACAGGAACAAAAGCACTGTTGGAAGGACCATTCACCAAGGGAAGTTGGCTGGTTTCATATCGAAGAAGTTTTATTAAAGAAGCTGTCGAATTATTGAATTCTGAAGAAAATACATTTGCCCCATCTTTTTATGATGCACAGGGCAAGGTGTTTTTTCGATTGAATTCATCCAATAATATCGTTTTTAACATGCTGATGTCCGAGGATAAGTCCTATTTTGA
The DNA here is from genome assembly GCA_016931935.1 of Candidatus Zhuqueibacterota bacterium. Taxonomy (GTDB): domain Bacteria; phylum Zhuqueibacterota; class Zhuqueibacteria; order Thermofontimicrobiales; family Thiofontviventaceae; genus Thiofontivivens. The sequence continues at coordinate 49,238 of JAFGDW010000097.1, forward strand.
TAGCTGGTTTGTCAATAAGGATTTGTATTCAACCTACAGCAATAAATATTGGGGCTTTGTCTGGAAGTCTGTTCTTTCTCCCAAACTGATGTCGGAAATGATTTATTCGAACGGCAGCAATGCCCGCAGCAATCAAGTCGAAGGCAGGCAAGCAGAAACATTGGATTTGAAGGAACACGTTTTCCACTGGCAAGCCGATTTTCAACCTGAGGATGCCCATGATATTCAATTTGGAATCGATTATAAGAAAATCAGATATTCCTATTATTTTGACCCGGAAATGTTGTGGTTTGCCCAACAGGATTTGGAAACTTTGCTCGAAACATACATTGGAGAGGTAAATACAATTCCATCAACATACAAACTTGCTACCTATATGCAATATCGTTGGAATTGGCATAATTTACTAATTATGAATGCCGGCGCCCGATTTGATCATTTTGAATATAATCAGGATTCACAAATTAGTCCCAGATTGGGGTTGGCGTATAATCTAACAGAAAAAACGACATTGCGTGTGGCATGGGGACATTTCTATCAATCGCCGGCATATGCGCGTTTGGATACTAACAAAGGCCGCCTGAATAATCCGGAAGCAGAAAGAGCTATTCATAGTATTATCGGGATTGAACACTATTTAGCAAACGGACTCAACATTCGCTGTGAAGCTTATTATAAAAAACTGGACCATATGATCGGACATGTGATCTCGGTAAATCCGGATGACTACACGCCGACAATTGAATATCGAAATCCACATTCCGGTTACGCCAAAGGGGTTGAACTGTTTGTCCAGGGATCGTTAACACCGCGTCTCCAGATGTGGTTGTCGTATTCACTATCAAAAACAAAGTTGGAAGCGTCATACATTAATTGGGACAAGTTGACTATTGAAGATAAGCTTGTGCCACGGATTACCGATCAACCTCATAATTTATCGCTGTACACGAGCTACAAACTTCCACGCAATTATGATCTGAATATTAAGTGGCGTTTGATAAGTGGGCGACCATACACATATAAATATAAAGTGTTTGATGAAACTGCTGATCGCTATGTTTGGCGATCGAATGCACCAAATGACAGACGTTATCCGATATACTCGCGCATCGATGTTCGGATCGGGAAAAAATATCATTTCGATCATTTTGATGTGTCGGCATTTTTGGAAGTACAAAATTTGTTGAATCGGAAAAATCTGCTGCTGCATGATTACACGGAAACGACAAATGCTGTTCTATATGAAAAGAATTATTACATGCTGCCGTTTTTGCCATCGATGGAGTTGAATATATTGTTCTAAGTAGTTGTTCAAAAATAAATTACCATTTTGTGTCCGTAATGGTAACATTTATAGTCGCACACAGACTGAAGGTTATCGGTAACCGATTACTCATTATATTGAAGTAATGACAAATGCGTAGGATTTGAATAGTTTGCCATTTTATTTTTGTATCCGTTTAATAAATTATGGAATTAATGATACAGTATTATCATGCTTCGACTTCGTTCAGCATGAAGTTATGCTACCACTTCACACTGAGCGAAGTCGAAGTGTAAAAGCATACTTACAAATTAAAACTACCCTCTTTTATTGAATGGATACTTATTATTGGACACTGCCTAAGGGGGAAATCGGGGGAAAATGACAAGACTTCCGAGGTCGTTTAGGCTTCGGAAGTCTTTCACATTCTAATTGGCAATTATAACTGCCGCATTAATTCCGCCATTTCAATCGCCGACAATGCTGCATCCCAGCCTTTATTACCAGCTTTTGTACCGGCCCGTTCAATTGCTTGCTCAATCGATTCTACGGTGATGATACCGTAAGTAATCGGCACGCCGGTTTGCAGACTGGCCTGTGCCACGCCCTTGGTGGCTTCTGCGGCGATATAATCGAAATGGGGTGTAGCGCCGCGGATGAGTGTCCCCAAACAAATAACAGCGTCGTACTTTTTGCGTTCGGCAAGTTTGAGTGCACCAATAGGAATTTCAAACGATCCCGGCACCCACATCACGTCGATATCATTATCCGCGGTTTCGTGGCGGTGCAGGCAATCCAGCGCACCTTCCAGCAGTTTGGACGATATAAATTCATTAAAGCGGCTCACCACAATCCCAAATTTTTTCCCCTTGCCGATGAGTTTTCCCTGGATGATGTTTGGCATAAATGCTCCACTTCGTATTATTTCATCATTTGGTATACTATTTAATTAATCAATATGTACATGCACTTTATCTTAAAAGTGATCGGTGATCAGTAATCGGTGAAAACACCGGTCACCGATCACTGATTACCGATCACTGGTTTTACGGGCTAATTCAAAATCAAATGCCCCAGCTTGTCACGTTTGGTTTCCAGATAACGCGCATTCACATGATTGGGCGCGATTTCAATCGGTACACGTTCCACGATTTCCAGATTATAGCCCCGCAATCCGATGATCTTTCTCGGATTGTTAGTCAACAGCCGGATTTTTTGGACACCCAGGTCGGAAAGAATCTGCGCACCAATACCGTAATCCCGCAGGTCGGCGGCAAAGCCCAGATCTTCATTTGCTTCCACTGTATCGCGACCATTATCCTGAAGCTGGTAAGCCAGAATTTTGTTAGCCAGACCGATTCCCCGGCCTTCCTGGCGCATGTACAGCAGCACGCCACGACCTTCCTTTTCGATCATCTCCAATGCGCAATGGAGCTGATCGCCGCAATCGCAGCGCATCGAGCCGAGCAGATCGCCGGTTAGGCATTGTGAGTGGACGCGGACAAGCACTGGTTCAGCGCTATTAATATCGCCCTTAACAATCGCCAGATGATGATGTTCATCCACGTCGCTTTTATACAGATGCAGTTTGAAATGGCCGTATTTTGTCGGGAAATCAATGGATGCCTTAGCATGCACCAGTTTTTCCGTACGATGGCGATAGGCAATCAAGTCGCGAATCGTGATGATTTTCAGATTGTGTTTTTTCGCCACCTCCATTAATTGAGGAACACGCGCCATGCTGCCGTCATCATCCATAATTTCACACAACACGCCGGCAGGATAGAGTCCGGCCAGCCGCGCCAGATCGATCACAGATTCTGTATGTCCGGCCCGGCTGAGCACACCACCAGCTTCCGCTTTCAATGGAAAAATATGACCGGGACGTGCCAAATCTGTTGGTTTCGCATCGGGATCGATCAGTGTTTGAATCGTTATCGCGCGGTCTTTGGCGGAAATGCCGGTTGTCGTGTCTTTTAGCGCATCGACGGACACTGTAAATTGCGTGTGATGCCTTGCGGTATTTCCTTGTACCATCGCAGGAATATCCAGCTCTTTCAACCGTTGCTCCAGTATAGGCGTGCAAATCAATCCGCGGCCATGGACGGCCATAAAATTAATTTTCTCCGGTGTCACTGCTGAAGCAGCCATGATAAAATCACCTTCATTCTCACGGTCTTCATCATCAACAACAATCAGAATTTCGCCATTTCGGTACGCTTCAATTGCTTCATCAATCGTGTTAAATTTTGACATACTAAAATCCTTGTTGCATCAGCCATTCGCGCGTGATTTTTGTATCACTGCCAGCGTGTAGCATCAATTGTTCAATGTATTTGGCCAGCAGGTCAACTTCAATGTTGACCATATCGCCGCGCCGTTTGTATTGTAAAATGGTTTGTTTCAGCGTATGCGGAATTATCGCTAACCGGATGACATGTCCTGTTATTTCGGCCACTGTCAAACTAATGCCATCGATTGTGATAGAACCTTTGGGAATCACATACTTGAGCAATTCCTGTGGCATTTCGATTCGTAAATCACCGCCTTCATTTCCCTGCTGAAACTGTTGAATTCGTGCGACCGTATCGATATGGCCTTGCACCAGGTGTCCGCCGAGCCGATCTTGCAAACGTAACGCTCGTTCCAGATTCACCGGCGCTGACGGACGCAGATCATTCAATGTCGTTTTTGCCAGTGTTTCAGCGACTGCATCCACACTGAAATAATCCGGGCCGACTTCGACCGCAGTCAGGCAGGCACCGTTCACTGCTACGCTGTCGTCAATTTTTAAATCATCCAGAATTTTATTCGCTTGAATGGAAATGCGAATTGACGTGCTGCGTCGCTGAACCTGTCGAATCGTCCCTATTTCTTCAATGAGTCCTGTGAACATATTTTTATCGGTCATTTATTGCAATTCAATTACTCTCAACCTGAAAAACGAGTGTGGGAATTATCAATTTTGCTTTTCCCCGATCAGCGTCATTAACTCATTCATGTGTTCTTTGGCGTAGTGGTCAATTATTAAATGTCAAAATGAAAATTGTCCCAGTGTAGGAGTTTTCGTACGGTTTCTCCCTCGTCTCCTCCCATAATTTGCTAAAATTGGGGGATTAGTGAAATCTTGAGTTTGCGCTAATCACTGTGGGACAGGCATCCCTTCAGGATGCAATCCTATATGAATTTCTATATCTGTTTTACATTTTTTCATAAAACTTTTGACACTACCATAAAATTAATCATACAGTACTATTAGCGGCGTGTAAAAGAAAATCGGTGATCAGGATTTTGATACGCTATTCAAGTTTACTATTCGTTTCACATTTGACGTTTCACTTTTTATCGTCTCTCGTCGAGCATCTCACGGGTACACCACATCTCCTTCCACTACAATATCCTCACACAACTTGCGCACATTTACGTGTTTGAGTTGATAGCTTTTATCCACTTTTTCGATATGCAAACTACCAATGGCATCGGTGCCGCGCCCGATGATTTTCGGCGCCATCATAATCACCAATCGATCGACAAGCCGTTCCCGCAGAAACGAAGTGAATATGGAAGCGCCGCCTTCGACTAATAGAGTGCTAATTCGTTCTTCGGCCAGCCGGTGTAATAATGGGGCTAATGCAACTCCGCCAAAATCATCTGCCTCCATTCGCCATATGGTTATCCCCATCTTTTGGATCTTTGAAAGTGCGATGGAATTGGGTCGTGTTGTGGCGATAATAGTTTGAGATGCATGTGCATCTGTTAACAAGTTAGAATTCAGGGGTGTCTGTAACTGACTGTCCAGTACAATTCGCCGCGGCTGTTTGCCCGCCAGATGCCGGATTGTAAGCCGGGGATTATCCGCCAACACCGTGCCGATACCGACAAGAACAGCATCATTATCACAACGAATTTGATGCACCTGGGCGCGTGCTGCTGTCCCGGTTATCCATTTTGAATGGCCGGATTCCGTGGCAATACGACCGTCCAGGCTTTGGGCGATTTTCATGGTCACATAAGGCAAGCCAAGAGAAATATATTTGATAAATACATGATTGAGACCACAACAGGCATCTGTTTCAACATCTGTGATAACACTAATCCCATGCCGCTTCAGTATTTCAATTCCTTTGCCGGCAACTTTTGGATTCGGATCCGACATGCCAATCACAACCGTCGACACTCCGGCTTTAATAATGGCATCGGTACAAGGCGGCGTTTTTCCCTGATGGCAGCATGGCTCAAGGTTAACGTACAGGGTACTTCCCTTGGCTTCCGTGCCAGCAATTATTAATGCATTTAGCTCCGCATGATTATAACCAAACCGTTCATGAAATCCTTCTGCAATAATGTCACCATTTTTCACGATGACAGCCCCAACCATCGGATTCGGTCGAACTGCCTTTTCTCCACGAGCCGCTAACTGAAGTGCCCGTTGCATAAATTGTATGTGTACTGATTTATCTTCCATCAAACATCCTGGATACAACGATAATATGCTATTGACAAATTGATTTTGAGATATGTTTTAAAACTTCTCCTAATCTCTCTTTGGGAAATAGAAAAATTGATGGGTAAATCTTAAAACTACATTGTTAGCAGTATCAAATAAAACGCATAAGATAGTAAAAAATCGTGACGATGTCAAGTAAACATTATGTCTTATAAGGATATAGTAATGGGTTGTTGGCTTTTTATGCAAAATAGCGAATTTAAAAACACAAGAAAGGATAAACGTGAAGCCGTAAAAATCACAATTTTGCAGCCGTATCAAAATTAGAGGGAACACCAATTATATATGACCTGTACTCTGAAGGATTATTGTTGATCTTCGAGAAAGAATATATATAATCCGCCACATGCAATTACAAAAGCATAACCCAACACAAGCCAGGTTCGGATATTTTCGGCTGTGATTATTTCATAGATCATACCCGCTGCAGCGACGATGCTGAAAACAATACCCAGCCTGCTCGATTTATCAAATTTCTTTTTACGTTTGAATTGATTGAACATACGGTCCAAAATAGTTGTTATTCTGTTAAATTATTATCCTGAATTATTCGCAGATATGTTGCCAATTGACCCCGATGATGGATTTCATGATCGATATTGCCGCGGACAATGATCCACCACACGCTCACATCCCCAAACCGCTGATCGTATATAATTTCATCCGGATTTTTTTTTGCGTAACTCTGTATGAGCTTGTTCCGATTTGCCCCGGTTTCATTCAATGTGTTAATTAGCGCGTTGAATTGATCCCTGTCAGTCACAATGCATTCCTGATTCTGGCCACGCAGGGGCGCAAGGTTTTTTATAACTACTTTTTTTAGCAACCAAAGATCGCACTCAATTAAGTGATGTGCGATATCGGCAAAACTCATGGCGTTCATTGATGGTCGCCAATTCTCCAAACCTTCCGGCACGAGCCGCAGGCGTTTCAATGTCGATTCGCGAACGGCTTTGGAAAATTCAACCAGCCGATCCATGTCTTTCTGATGATCACTTTGCATTTCTATTCTTGAATTCTTGTTCTAACTGTTACCCGGAAAAAAACACTGCAGCGCTGCGATCTCGCATGCAGATTGCCCGTGGTCCATTTACAATGCCATAAAAATACAATTTTTCACCCACATTTCCAACTCTTTTCTTGAAATTGTCTATGACTTTTTATACATTAGGTACATGCAGGCAAATTCTCACTGGATCATCGGAATCGACCGGGGCGGAACCTTTACAGATATTGTTGCTCGTGATCCGCACGGCGAATTAATTACGTTCAAACTGCTATCGGAGGACCCGACCCGCTACGACGATGCTGCCATTTTTGCATTGCGGCAATTGCTCAATCAACCGGACGATCGCCCGCTTCCACAACATATCATCCACTCCATCCGCATGGGAACAACAGTAGCCACCAATGCATTGCTGGAACATACCGGCGTACCTATTTGCCTGGTCACAACCAAAGGATTTCGCGATATTTTGGAAATAGGACATCAGGCGCGTTCCCATCTGTTCGAACTAAACATAAAAAAACCACTATTGTTATATCAACGCGTTATTGAAATTGATGAGCGGATGGATGCAACCGGTGGGGTGATTGATGCCCCAAATCCTGAAAAAATTTCGGATCAATTGCAAACAGTTTATGATGACGGCTTTCGTGCTCTCGCAATTGTGTTTCTCAATACCTATCAGAACGACACTCATGAGCAATTGGTAAAAGACATCGCCCGACAGATTGGCTTCACCCAAATATCATGTTCCGCCGAAACCATGCGCGTGCAGAAAATGGTGAGTCGTGGTGATACCACGCTGGTCGATGCGTACCTTAATCCGATTCTGCAAAAGTATGTCCGACAGGTGCGAAAGCATACGGGGACGATACCTTTAAAATTTATGAAATCAGGCGGCGGCCTGGTGGATGCGGATATGTTCACCGCAAAAGATGCGATTATTTCCGGGCCAGCCGGCGGTGTAATCGGATATGCCCGAATCGCACGGATGTTGAATATTGATAAAGTCATTGGTTTTGACATGGGCGGCACCTCCACCGATGTATCGCGCTATGATTCCGGCACGGTGGAGAAAGTTTACGAAACCGAAACCGCCGGTGTGCGCATTCAGACGCCGATGATCAACGTGGTGACGGTTGCAGCCGGTGGAGGCTCGGTATTACATTTTGATGGTTTGAAGCTCACTGTCGGTCCGGATAGCGCCGGTGCGAATCCCGGTCCGGCGTGTTATCGAAACGGTGGGCCACTGGCAGTTACCGACGCCAACCTGATGCTCGGTCGCATCCTGCCTGAATTTTTCCCCAATGTATTCGGCCCCAATCACGATGCCTCGCTGGATGTAGAAATTGTCACGCAAAGATTTGACCAACTGAGTGAAAAAATATTTACGGCCACCGGACTCCGAAAATCGCCGCACGAAGTCGCGTTGGGTTTTATCCGGATTGCCAATGAAAATATGATCAAACCGATCAAAGAAATTTCCGTTGCCAAAGGATTTAATATTCAGGAATACACGCTCTGTTGTTTTGGCGGCGCCGGAGCGCAACACGCCTGCGCGATTGCCCGTGCATTGGGGATCAAACGGATTCTGCTGCATCCGTTTGCCGGCGTACTATCCGCCTACGGAATGATGCTGGCGGATGTGACGCATGAGGATACCCGCGCCGTATTATTACCATTTGATGAAACGCATGTCGATGAGTTGAAGACGATATGTACAGAAATGTCGATTCATCTCCGTGCGAACGTCATTGCGAAGGGTATCGAACCCAACCGAATCCGGCAACAACGATATGTGGACATTCGTCCCAAAGGGACAGATACAGCCGAAACAATTTTATTTGATGAATTTCTATTGACACGGCAGCGTTTCCTTGCTCATTATAAGCAGCATTATGGTTTTCTGCCAACGGCCTCTTTGGAAGTCGTCAATGTCCGTGTGGAAGTGATTGGTGAACAAATACCGCTGGACGAGCCGATATTCGAATTACAACAACGTACACTCATTGTCGCCGATGCGAAAACAGTAACGGCTGTCTATTTTGATGATGGCTGGCATCAGCAAACTCCTGTTTTTGACCGAACGACCGTTCAACCCGGCAATGTAATAACCGGTCCGGCGTTGATTATTGAACCCAACTCCACGCTCGTGATTGAGCCTGATTTTCAAGCCACAATCAATGAACGCGGTCATCTCGTGCTTGAAAAAATTGCTGAACATTCAGAAAAACAGCTTTCCACAGCGTGCGATCCGATTCTGCTGGAAATTTTCAATAATCTGTTTATGAGTATCGCCGAACAAATGGGCAAGGCGTTGCAGCGGACAGCGCACTCTGTTAATATTAAGGAGCGGCTTGATTTTAGTTGCGCAGTGTTCGATGCCACAGGAGGACTGGTTGCCAATGCGCCGCATATTCCGGTGCATCTTGGCGCGATGGGCGAATCAGTTGCGCATGTGATTCACGCCAATCAGCACACCATGCGGCCCGGCGATGTGTACGTGACCAACGATCCGTATCACGGCGGTTCGCACCTGCCGGATGTCACAGTGGTGACGCCAGTGTTTGATGAAAATAATCGTCTGCTGTTCTGTGTTGCCAGCCGCGGACATCATGCCGATATTGGCGGGATTACACCCGGATCGATGCCACCATTTTCCAAAACGTTGGCTGAAGAAGGTATCGTATTTGATAATGTCAAACTTGTTTCAAATGGTGTATTTGATGAGGCAGGTATAATTGGTCGGCTTAAATCCGGCCCCTATCCAGCGCGCAACCTGCCCGAGCGATTGTCTGATTTACGCGCCCAGGTTGCTGCAAATATACGAGGTGTTCAGGAACTGCAAGGATTAATAGAGCAGTATGGTGTGGAAGTGGTGCATGCGTATATGGGCCATGTGCAAATGAATGCTGAAACTGCCATGCGCCGGGCCATCGCTACACTTGCTGATGGCGAACATCGCGCCGAAGACCGGCTCGATAACGGCACGACATTGCGGGTCTGCATCACCATTCACGGTGATACGGCGCATATTGATTTTGCCGGAACTGATCCACAAATTTCAACGAATCTGAATGCCCCGCCGGCTGTCACCCGTGCGGCGGTATTGTACGTATTTCGGACGTTGATTGAAGACAATATTCCACTCAACGCTGGTTGCTTTGCGCCGGTCACGATTTCCATCCCCGAAGGCAGTGTGCTTAATCCGCTGTTCGGCGCTGCTGTCGCAGGTGGCAATGTGGAAACATCCCAACGTGTCGTCGATGTGCTTTATCGAGCGCTGGGCATCGTGGCGGCATCGCAGGGCACGATGAATAATTTTACCTTTGGGGAAACCGGTTTCGGTTATTACGAAACGATTGCCGGTGGAGCGGGCGCTGGTCCGGGATTCGACGGCGCACATGCGGTCCATACACATATGACGAACACACGCATTACTGATCCCGAAGTGCTGGAACACCGCTTTCCGGAAATCCGGTTGGATGAATTCAGCATCCGGCGTGGCTCCGGAGGTAGCGGTTATTATTGTGGTGGTGATGGTATTGTCCGGCAATTTCAGTTTTTACAGCCCCGCACTGTATCATTGTTGACCGAACGACGCGTATTTGCGCCATTCGGCGTGAATGGCGCGGAAGCCGGCAGCACCGGGAAAAACATACTGATTCATACTGATAATACTATAGAGAATCTCGGCGGAAAAGTGCAACGGCTTCTCGAACCCGGTGAGCGAATTCGTATTGAAACGCCCGGTGCAGGTGGTTACAATTTGAATCAGAATCAATTGCAAACTATCACACCCGAAAATATGCGCTGGCTAATCCGTAACGGACGTTGGGACAAACCCACCAGTGGGTTGTGTTTGGATTATGTGCAAACCAATGTATTAATAGTTCCGAAAGCGTATGCCGCTGATTTCGAAGCGTTCTGCCGTGCGAATCCCAAAGCCTGTCCTTTGTTGGAATTGCTTCCGGCCGGCAATCCAATTGTCCAATCATTTGCGTCAGGTGCTGACATTCGTTCCGATGTGCCGACGTATCATATTTACCGATATGGCCGTTTATCCGAATCCACGCTACAGATTTATGACTTTTGGCAGGATGATTTTGTGACGTTTCTGATCGGCTGCAGTTTTACGTTTGAAGCTGCACTTGTAGAAGCGGGGATTCCGGTGCGTCATATGGAGTTGCAGTGTAACGTGCCCATGTATAACACCACTATTTCGTGCGTTCCTGTCGGGCCGTTTGGCGGTAACATGGTTGTCAGTATGCGACCGATGAAACCTGATCAGGTGTTGGAAGCGTACCATGTTACAGCAGCATATCCGGCTGTCCATGGCGCGCCGCTTTGCCGTAAACAAGATGATCCGGAAACGATGATTACCGATCCGGTTGAGCTGGGAATATCTGATATTACCCAGCCGGATTTTGGTGATGCGGTTCCATTATCCGAAGAAGATGTTACAGTATTTTGGGCATGTGGTGTAACCTCTCAAATGGCAGCATTGCATGCAAATTTGCCGATTTTTATTAGTCATGCACCGGGGCATATGTTCATTACGGATCGGAAGCATCAGGAGTTGATGGAGAAATTATAGTTACTCTCAAGAAACTTCTCAGCTACAAGTGAATGTCATTCCGGTTTCCGCCGTTTTGGGGCGGGATACCGGATTCTCCTTGCACATATTTAATTCATTAAACAGATCGTTAGATGATAATAATAATATTGAAAAATCCGGATACCATCTTAACGTAACTTGCACAAAGCATTTCAGAAGTTTTTTGAGTAGTTATAACCGAATCTTTGACACGATTCAGAAAAATTTTGACAGGAAAACAGGATGAACATGATCTATACGATTTCCTTTTGAAAATCCTATAGATCCAAAAATCATGTTTATACTGTCTGATTTCTTTTTTACTAAAAATAGATATAAGCTGCAAAATTTAATAGAACAGGTTAACGTATACAATAAAAATGATCAATTATGATTATTTTGATAGGGAACTTAAAATGACTACATCCAATTCCGATCGAATTACCCGTCGTGACTTTCTCAAAAAATCAATCGCGCTTCCGATTGGGCTGACAATTCTTCCAACATCATTCCTTCGTGCACAAAGTCCGAATAACAAAATCACACTGGGATGCATCGGCGTCGGTGGTATGGGGACATCTGACCTCCAGGGCTTTCTGAACATAGATCGCGTAAAAGTGCTGGCTGTTTGTGATGTCGATAAACGCCATCGTGAAAACGCCAAAAATATCGTGAATCAGTTTTATGGCAATGCCGATTGTGCATCGTACAATGATTTTCGTGAAATTACCCGCCGATCGGAATTTGACGCAGTATGCATTGCCACACCCGATCATTGGCACGTGATTCCAGCCATCGATGCCATGCTGCATGGCAAAGATGTTTTTATCGAAAAACCGTTGTCACTGACAATTAATGAAGGCCGTGCGTTGGTGAGTGTTGCCACGAAATACAGCCGGATCGTGCAAACGAACACGTGGCAACGTAGCCTCAACAATTTTCGATTCGCATGTGAATTGGTCAGAAATAACTACATCGGCCAGCTCGAATACATAGAAGTGAACATTCCCGGCAATAATCGCTTCTGTGATCCAACCTGGATGCCTCAGGCGATTCCCGATGATTTTGATTACAATTTCTGGCTCGGTCCCGCGCAATGGCAACCATACCATAAACAACGTTGTCATTATCAATTCCGGTTTATTTCTGACTATAGCGGCGGTCAGGTGACCAATTGGGGTGCGCACTATCTCGACATTGCACAATGGGGCATGGGAACGGACAATACTGGTCCAGTTGAGATTAGTGGGCATGGTGAATTTCCTGTGACCGGATTGTTTGATACAGCAACATTAGTTGATTTTGAATGCACCTATGCCAATGGTGTACGCTTGAGCTGCAAAACCGGCGGCCAGGGCACCAAATTTATCGGTAATGATGGATGGGTTTTTGTCAATCGTGACCAGTTAATTGCTAAGCCCCAAAGTTTGCTCAAAGTAATACTCCGCCCTGACCAGATTCATTTGGAACATAGCATTGAACACAAAGAGAATTTTATCGATTGTATCGTCTCACGTAAACAACCAATCGCCAATGCAGAAATCGGACACCGTACGGCAACAGTCTGTCATTTGGGAAATATTGCAATGCAGCTAAAACGGAAGTTGTATTGGGATCCGCAGACTGAAAGATTCATTTCCGATAATATGGCAAACAGAATGTTGAGCCGGCCAAAACGGGCGCCGTGGAGTATATGAGTGTAATGTCAATTATTAAGGGATTTTTCCTATGCAGTAAAAATACGACTTAAAGAAAAATTCCCTTTTGATGACGCTGCTTAATTCATCTCTTATAATAGCATATAATTTTGTACTATTCTGATGACCCTGGTACGAGCCACCGTATCGTTTCGCCAGAAAAATTATGAACGGATTTAATCGGGCAGGTTTTCCGGAGGCTAGCTGCATATCGCCAATAATAAGTTCACCATGTTTCCTGATATTTGATACTAAGTTTTTATATGCAGTTTCATAATCCGGAATAATTGAAATTCCCAACGTACACACACCGACATCAAATTTATAATCAAACGGATTTTTAAATTTAGTAATGTCAGCTTTAATAAGTTGAACGTTTTTCCATTTATTTCTTCTAATTCATTTCGCCGCGATTTTTAACATTACAGACGAAAAATCAACCCCAATGATTTTACCTTCCGGTCCAATTATTTTCAAAATATGCGAAAAATCTAATCCTGTCCCACAGCAAAAAACTAAGACCCGATTTCCCGGTTTAAGCGATGATTGTTTGAATGCCAGTTTCTTATACTTTCCAAAGAAGTGTGAAATTGGTAAATCGTAATGCTTTGCCGTCAATCCTGAGTAGATTTTTTCTATTCGTTTTGCTTCTGAAATCATTTTGAGTTCCTTTTGATTTGATGATTTTTGATACTACATATTGGTAAAGCGACAAGTTCCCGCCTTGCAAAGGATGGGACAGAAATCCGCCTGCGGATTTCAGGGGAGGTCCCACGCACGGTTCAAGCCAAGCGATAGCATCGCTCATCGCTTTATCTAAAACTGCGCACTTATCCCAATCAATGGCATGATCTGAAAATCCAGATTTGCATTCCGTACGTATGCTCCCGTTGAAATCACATCATAATAATATGAAAGCACATTCTCCCGATTGGTGGCATTCCAGATATCCATATACACATTCAATGTCCACGAATTGAAATAGAACCGTCGATCGATGCGGATATCCACCGAATGGAAATCCGGATAACTGGCGCTGAATTTGTCGCCTTCAACCACGAACCACTCACCATACAATTGCCGGGAACCAATAATTGGTGTATAAGGACTTCCTGTGGAATACTGATATTTAATCCCAACCTGCCATTTATCGGATATATGATACCCACCTGTGAAGGTCACATGGTGCCGCCGATCAAATTCAAACCGTTGCAACGGTGCATCATCGTTGGGACGGCGACGGGCGATGGAGTAAGTATATGCCAGGCTGCCCATCAGATTATTGCTCATCTTTTTCTGCACAATGAATTCAATCCCTCTGGCATATCCCGAGCCATAATTGGTGATTACGCGAGTGGTGTCGTTGCCCACAAACGTGTTATCCAAATCTTTGTAGTAGGTTTCCAGAGAGATTTTTGTGTCCGAGGTCAAGCGATGCTCAATGCCCGCAATGTAGTGAATTGCCCGGCAGCTTTTCAGGGATTGATTACTAATATCCAACGACATCTGCCAGGATGATGGTGTTTGATAAAAATAGCCCCATGCGCCATTCAGGCTTGTTTTGTCGGTCAGGTAGTAGGAGAATGAAAAGCGTGGACTCCAGTATAATTCATTTGTCTGTTCGATGGAATCGTACCGAATTCCCGGATTAATATTCAAACGCGTTCCCAAACGTAAGTTTGTGCTTGCATACATCCCGGCGTTGTATGAGCTGACTGAGTCGTTTTCATAATCAAATGAAGGTAATATAAATCCCGTTGCTAGCGTATCCGGCTGTTGCCACTGATGATAACGAGAATCTAGATTTTTAATGAATCCGCCGACAGTCATTTCCAGCATATCCGAAATCTGATATTTGAGTTGTGATTTAATTTGAATGCTACGTGCCTGGCTGTTATCGCCGTTCAGGTTCTTTTCTTTATTTGTCCCGATTGATGAATCCCAACCGTTGTCCGTATGTTCGAGTGTAGTCAACAGATACCCGTTGCGACTGATTAGCCAGCGCCAGTTGATACCTGCCGCGTAACCATAATCTTTCCAACGTGAATATTCATATTTTCGAGCGAGATTGCCGTGATCTTCCATGGTTTCACGGCGTTCAGCATCATCGAGATAATAGAAACACACAAACGACACGGTGTGATCCTGTGTCGGCTGCCAACTTAATTTATTCACCATATCCCAATAACGCGGTGACACATCCCGATCCATCATCCTGGTGATTAGGTCAAACACGCCACGGCGGAATGAAAAAATCATGCTGCTGTTTTCGGACACCGGGCCATCTATCAGCGCCGTGAAGCCGCCGAGATTAAAATCAACATCATGATTGAATTGAGTGTGATTGCCATCTTTCAATCCGATTTCAAAAACAGATGACATACGATCGCTAAATTCAACCGGGAATCCGCCGGTAATAAATTCCACATTTCGGATCAACGCCGGATTGACAATACTAATAATGCCCATCGATGCATCGTTGCGTGAAAAATGGAGCGGACTTCGTACTTCCAAATTATCCAGCAGTGTCAGATTTTCATCGGGCGAGCCGCCGCGCACAATCAGGTTGGCGCTGCGTGTTCCCGGGCTGGCCACGCCGGGCATGGATTGCAAAATTCGGAATATGTCTTCTCCTGAACCAGGGGCTGATTCGATTTCACTGGCCGTAATAACAGTGCGGCTAACCGGCTTCTCAGGCGCTGCATCAAAATAGTGCGCTGATACTACTACATCCTGAGCTGTTTGCATAACAGTCTCCTGCAATTTAAACTCAAGCGATGTAACGCGCTCGCTAGCAACGATCACATCAGAGCGAATGGCTGGCGCGTATCCCATCATTGATACTGTTAGTTGGTGTCTGCCCACCGGAACGTCCTTAATTAAAAATCCGCCCTTAGTATCAGTTGCAGCCCCACGTTGTGAACCGTCAATAATAATATTCACGCCAATAAGTGGCTGTTGCGATTTGGCATCCACCACAACGCCTTCAATGTGGCCATAATTTGTCAGAGAAAGCTCAGCGTGGGCGTTTGAAACTACTGACAGGACGAATAGTAGAATAATAAAATACTTCATGAATCCTCCGCGATATTAAGTTTCACTGCATTAGTATCCGAGAAATTTTTTCTGCCACATTTCCACTACGGCGGATTTACAATTGGCAGAAAATTCAAATACATTTTAAGCCGACAAAGAGCGTCGGCTTAAAGCGATGATGAGCTGATGTTGACATAAGTAAATAAAACGAAACTGCGTTCACATC
>JAFGDW010000098.1 GCA_016931935.1 Candidatus Zhuqueibacterota bacterium
AATCCTGTGAATCCGTGAAATCCTGTCTAAACTATGTTTTAACATTTTCTGCCAAAAAATGTCAGAAAATAATTTCTCAGTTACTAAATACAGCGTTTCACAAAGCTTTGTAGCCTTCATAAATATTAGTTCCAGATTGTGAATTTCATGGTTTAATGGAGTACGATCCTGAGCTTGAAGAAGGACTCACCATGAAGTAAGATATTGTATCTTTTACAAAATGTAATTATTCAGGCATGGCATGGATTTAAGCGTCGGCTGACCTTGTCGAAGCCGACAAACGAACAATAAACAAACAATATTATTTGGAAATGTTGCCTTCGACACCGTTCGTGTTCCGATGCATCGGAACGGTACGCCTGTGCGAAACGGCAGGCTCAGGCAACGGCCTGCTGAATATTTACTACAAAATTAGCGAGCGCGTAATGTAATGTATCCCTCATTCGTGAACACATCGATCGTTGCACCTCCATTGCCAAGCTCACTGCGGGCACGATGGCCATTGTCCTCGGTCTCTTCGATATTTAATTTGAAGTCAGTGCGAATATCTCCTTCTTCACTTTCCAGACGTAAAAATGCATTTAGTTGTTTTGGTAATTCCAATATAATATCGCCTTCATCAAGTTCGAAGGTATAGCGGCCATGATCTTTCGTAGTGAGTTCGAGATCGACATCACCTTCATCAGCGACAATGTCACAACGTTCCATGGTACTGCCGGCGATGGTAACATCACCTTCATCGGTATCGATTTTTAATTTGTCCAGGCTTAATTGTTCAATTTGTATATCACCCTCATCAGCGAGAATAGTGAGTTGTCTGCCCTGTCCCGATAATTCTTCGGCTATCAGGTCGCCTTCATCCATTTTGAGATACATATCACTAAACTGAAGGTTTTTCAGATTTACATCACCCTCATCAACTTCAATACTGATATCTCCCATCAAATCTCTGGCATTAATATCACCTTCATCTGTCTCCAATCGTAGTTCAATTTCCTTTGGAACCAGGACGTCAAAATCGACACGAACCGATGATCGCATGGCATCCCAACGATCCGGATCGAATAAATCCCAGAATGAAAATCGTTGATCACGTGCCGGCTTTATCTGGCGAATTGAGAGCCGGCTATCACTGTGCTGAATATCGATATCGATGGCCTCGAGTCGTTCCATGGCTTCTTTTTGGGACTCACCCCCGGCATGTTTGGTCATTTTTACTTTAACGGATGATCCATTCCAGCTTTTGATGGTAATCGAGCCTTCATCGCCAATAATGGAAACATAACCGCCCTTTTGCATGGAAAAAGTTTGCGTGTCTTCATCACTGACTTCGACGGCAATTGCGGGGATGGTACAGGCACATATGAGAATTATCAGGATGATTAAAATGTATGGTTTCATGATAGCTCCTGTGACAGATTTAGATTAACATTCCCTTTTGCAAAAGTTCAACCCGGATCCGTTCAGTGGATTCTTCCATCACTTTTTCCCACACGGTGATAAGCAGATCTTCCAGATCGTAGCTGATAAATTCGAATTCGCCTGTCGGATTGTAGGGTGTGGTATATTTTGTGTATTCTTCTGTCCATCCAACCAGGGACTTGCGAATGCCGTCCTTTATGCTTACTTCCGGCTGATACCCCAGTTCGGTTTTTATTTTGGAAATATCAACCACAAACGAATGTTTATTGCAAAATGGGAATGAGTAGCGCGTGTTTACCAGATCATAAAATGTTTGGTACGGCATGTTTACAATACGCACCTTTTCACCCATTGTTTCGGCGATGACTTTGATATAATCATTCAGACTGATGATGTCATCACCGGTGATATTATAGCATTCCCCGATTGCATTTTCTTTTACAATGGCCAATAAAAATCCCTGAATGATATCATCGATGTAGCCCGGTTGTACAAGGTTGTCGCCAAATCCTGGAATCAATATCTTTTGCCGACCATGCTTTAAGCGATCGATGTAATACCATTCGCGAACTTCACCCGGTCCGTTAATTTCACACGGACGAAGACAGATGAACGGAAAACCACTTTTATCAAATTGTTCGACCAGAAATTCTTCGATTACAGATTTGTTATATGCGTACGGACTTTGTGTGATGATTGGGAACAATCGGCGGTTTTTAATAGGGAGTATCTGGCGATCGTCTTCATCTCTAATTTTGGCAACATCAATTGTACTGGTGAAAATATATTTACCGATTTTGCCACGCAAAATTTTTACTGTCATTTCTACTTCTTCAAGGGTATAGCCGCACGTATCAATAACGACATCAAATTCACGATCGGCAAGTAGATTTGTGAATTTTTCTTCATCATGACGATCGCAGATGAGCCATTCCACATCTTCATAAAAAGGAACCTTATTTTTGAAATTACCACGATTTAAAAGAGTGACTTCTTGATTTCCCCGGATTAAAGCCTCAGTTAAATGCCTCCCCAAAAAACGTGTTCCACCGATTATTAGTATATTCATACGATAAAATCCTGTAAAATAAATTATTGATAATATTATTACTGTATTAAATAAAACACTTTTTGGTTTTCATGTCAAGAGATTTTTATAGTTCCAGTAAAATGTTTTTTAAAAAAAGTGGATGTTGTTGGATGACGGTGTGTTGTTATGTGAAAAACAATTGTAGTAAGTTGATGAGAAATTTTGAGTATTGAATTGTGAATTGGAAATAGTGAATAGGGAATAGTGAATAGAGAATAGGGAGTTGGAATATGTACGTATGAATTGCCTATGGGGGTACACTGAGTGATAGTTAGTCAAATAAAATAAAAACCCCTCGGTGAGCTTTTCGACGGAGGGGTTTTCACTTCATGAATGAATATGTATTTAAAATGGGCGTTTGACGCGGAATGTAATGACAACATCACGATTTGTATCATCCAGGCGTTTGGCGATGTTGAGCCTGACGTTCCCTTCATAATTTGTAAAGCCGATTCCGACGCTTGTTTTGAAGCTGTCCCAATCCAAATCGTCAAAGCCGTTTTCAAAACTGTTGGGTTTGTCAGCATTCCAGACCCAGCCGGCATCGCTGAAAAAGATCAGGTTCCAGTCTTCCAGAATGTCGATGTCTTCAAGCATTCCCATGCCGCCATAAATCCGGTACTCCAAATTGGCAAGCAGCATGCGATCACCGTCGGAAAATTCTTTGAAGCGATAGCCACGCAAGGTCGAAAGTCCGCCAAGATCGTAGCGGTATTGCAGCGGCAAATATCCACGGGCTGAACCAGCACGAACGCGAAAGTCGAGATTCTCACCGTGGCCGATTGGTTGGAACCGACGAATATCCAGAATATACCGGTCGAAATCCACACCATTGTCATTCAGATCGTTATTGGCAAATTCGCCCACTAGTTGAATTAACCAGCCCTGGGTAGGTCCGTCAAAATCGTTACGGGTATCCAGGCCAATTTCAGCACGTACGCTTTTATATTCAAGCTCGTCGATTGCCGGATTGGGTCGATAGACCTTATCGCCACCAAACAGTGACCAGATATCGTGTTTATCCATGCTATAAAATTCATCCTTATGGTAACCGGCTTTGATGCGGAAATGGGGCGTGATATTTTGAATAATATATCCGCTGGCGCCTACGCATCGATAGAAGTCCTGGAAATCTTCTTTTAAGAAGAAGGCAGCGAGTGAATTTTCAACCGTTGGAATTACCCAATAATCTTCGGTATCGGTGATGTCATGATATTCACCGCCGATAGTGAACCGGAATGTGTTAAAAATCCAGCGGTTCATACCGATTTGGTACCGTGGTTCACCGGTTTTAAATCCATAGCCAATATGGCCGTAAAGCTGCGAGTGGCGATCATTATCCCACCCTGTATGTTCCGGAATTTCATAGCCAATAAATAAGCCTTCTACGCGGTTGTATCGAAGCATGAAAGGTTCATCATTGATATCATCATACTCATGATGCCATCTGTAATCGGATTTATGATCACGCCAGTTTCGCCCGTCTTTGGGCCCAATTTTTACACCGGAAAGCCCGGCTTCGATATGTTGATCATCCTCCTCGACCTTCACGCCAGTCCAGGATGTCTGGACAATATCGCCACCAACGCGAGCGCCTTCATCGCGGGTAATATGGCCGCCAACACTAACAACATCGCCGGTAACGGTACTGGTGGAATCCATGTCGACATTACCGAAAATGGCCACAACATCACCATGTACTTCGCCGAGCAGTTTTATCGTACCGCGCATACAAACCACATCACCATTAATCACCTCATCTTCTTCAATTGTGACATCTCCGAAGAAACGCACAACATCGTCGTTATACTGACGTTTGTCTTTCTCCAAATATTTTTTTTCCACTTCACGTTGTATTTCCTTATCATCTTCCGGTTTTGGCGCTTCGACAACAGTTTCTTCCTCAACTTTTTCGATCGGAGGATAAATTGTTCCGGTGACGAGTGGATTCCCGGACATGTCAAGCTGACCGCCGATATAAATGACATGGCCATCAATCGCGGCGCTGTTCGATAAAACAAGGTCCGCATTGAAAGCGATTAAATCGCCATCAATTTTTCCGTTTATCGTCAGCTTTTGTTCGAAGACAATAACGTCACCCGTGCGGGTTTCATCCTGATTAATGACGGTTTCGGCTTGAATAATATCGTAAGGAAACTTGAAACCGGGTATTTCACGATATTCGGTGCGTTCCACCCGAAGCGAATTGGTCGATGAGAAATTTACAATATCGCCGGCAAGTTTTGAGAGATCTTCTTTAGTGATATCCGTTTCGTACGCATAAATGTTACCGAAAATTCGGGCGTTTGGCATAATGTGAATGGAACTGTGTTTCGCATATACATCACCAAAAATGACGCCACCAATTTTCAAATCGCTACGTTCGATGAGTACGTCACCCTCATACTGCTCATCTTCAGAAATGACGACATCGGTGCGTTCATATTGAAATAATTTTTTCTTGCCCGGAGAAGCTGCTTCGGGATTTACTATAGCAGCCGAGCTGGTTCCGGTATATATTAAAATACCGATCACGATAAAAAATGCCACAAAAAGCAAAATTAAGAATAAAATTTGCCGATAGTATAATGAGCGAGCCATATGATTTCCTTTCTGAGAAATTTCAAATAAGTCGTTGTCGTTGCTTAATAACGCAACTACTATACCAAATGTTTAATGTAAATTAGTATATGAATTAACCTTTGAAAAAACAAAGTAAAAGCCCATTGAGCTAAAATGTTTAATAAATTCCTGTAATCTATTCGTGTGGTAAAAAGACACATGTCAATTCAAACAAATGTGGTAAATTGACACATTTCTAAAGTTATCTGGTAATGATACGATAATGTAAGTGTTAGCAGTGGAACAAATTCATGGACTTGATATAGGAAGAATAGCTGTGGAATATACCTTTCAGCTTCAAGCAAAGCTCACTGAGCTGTCGACGTTGCGCGATCAGTTTGAGATGATATTCGAAAAAGAAGCGCTGTTTAACGATCTAACACGAAAAAATATTTTGCTGGCATTGACAGAATTATTTGTCAATGTAGTAAAGCATGGCGATGTCCCGGAGACTTCGAGCGTTCAATACGAAATACATCGATCCAGGGATGAGCTGGAAATTGTCATGCGTGATTGGGGGAATAGTTATGATCCGTTTAGCGTTCCGCCGCCTGATATTTCATTGTTACCGGAGAGCGGCTATGGAGTCTACCTGGTTCGATCATTGATGGATTCGTTTGATTATTATCCGAAAACTGCAGTGCAGCCAAATACAACGCGAATTACCAAGCAGGCCTGAATTCAATAGGAGGTTATATGTACGTTCGAAATAAACGATTGGATGATGTTGAAGTATTAAGTTTGTTCGGCGTGATTAATGCTGAAAACATTGGTGTATTTCATGAGCATATCGAACGTGTGCTCGATGACGATGTTCGACTGGTTGTTCTCGACCTTGAAAAACTAGAAGAGATTGATAGTACAGGGATTGGCGGAATTATTTCTTTGCTGAAAAGAATGCGTCAGAAGGATGGTGATGTTCGCATCGTTCGGATTCGTGGTGCGGTTAAAAAATTATTTGAACTTCTGCGGATCGATCGTGGCATTGATATTTATGAATCGGTAGAAGAAGCCGTGAAATAAGTGATTGCGAAGTTATTTATTTAACCAATTAACGCTACTCATTAGAATTGCAATAAAATCCTGGCACGTCATCTGACGTCTGTATCAGGATTTTTTTTTGCCTAACAATATATTTATCTATCAATTGCATCTGAAATGAATAAATTTGCTGTTGGGATTAATGATACATTCTGCAATTATGTAATTTTATAATACATGTTCACAATGTCCTGTACGTTATAGCGTTTTGTGTTACTTCGTCACGCCTTTAGCGCGATTGCGTGTTCGGTGTCGGAATGGCTACAATAAATATCCGTTTCTCAACTCGATGCGTTTTGTCTTGACATTCTTTTAGGAAATGTTTATATTTTGCCAGCCTGTGAGAATTATAATTCGTATCTTCTCAGAATTTGATGGTCGCTAAAAATTGCACAGTACGGTGAGCACAGCAAATTCTTTTCGCTATGCACCATGCTCTCTGCGTAAGACAATAACAATATCAGACAAAACAATTTATACAATTACCATATATTTTTTTTTAAGAGGATACTATAATTCCTATATAATAAACATATGAAAATAGATTACCTACATTTTTACCCTTCCATATAAGCAAATCTATTGGCGACTTGAGCAGAGGTAATTAATTTCGAATTCTGAATCTGAAACATGAATGGTTATATGAGATATAATTCACATTACATCATTCTGATTCTTGCAATCTCGAATATCATATTGAATCCGAGTCAAAGGAATTTTATATCCCACCAATTATACCATAACCTCAATAATTATTTTCTTAAAAGGAATATTGTGCATGAACAAAAGCCGTGAGAATAGTATCGCTTGGTTTAAATATTTTGTTGAGCTATTCGTTGTCTTTATTGGGGTAACCGCCGCATTTTTACTAAATAAATGGGGCGAAAAATCGTTGGAACGCCAACGGATGCAACACTACATGACCAGTTTTGCTGATGATATACATGCTGATATTATCCAATTGACTCAACTTATAAAAGACGACGAAGAAAAATTGAACCGCATATCAGGTATGATGCACTCAATTAAATCCGCCACCGTCTCCGTTGATTCAGCAACAACGCTTATCAAACTATGCCTGGAAAATCAGTTTTTCACGCCACAACAAATTACCTATGAGATAATTACCAGCAGCAGCGATCTTCGGATTTTACAGAACTATGTATTAAAAGAGAGACTTGTTAAGTATTACCTGAAAATCGATGACACAAACATAAAACAGAACTTGTTTATTGAACATTTAAATGATTATATCATTCCGTACGCGGTTGAACAAATGGATTTGGCAAATCAAAAGTTTATAAATCAACATGCAATGAATGGTGTTCTGTTTCGTAACCTGATTACCGGATATTTCGCGCTGCTCCAACAAAATGTTGATGTTTATAAAGAAGCATTAAATCAGGCAAATCAATTGATTGAAATACTACCGCCTATTGAGAACTAATTTTTTAGTATCTGAGAAATTTCTTTCTGTCATATTTCGGCAAAAAATTCAAATAAATTTTAGACAGGATAACAGGGTTTTATGGATTTATATGATTTAAGAAAATCATCATGTAAATCCCTTTTATCCTGTTATCCTGTCAACAATATCTATTTCTTGGTTCTGGTTTATCCAGGTTAGGGAAATAGCTGAATGGTTCGGATTGAAACAAAAAAGAAAACGCTTCTACCGTTACATGGCATGGTATATGTGGGGATGGGTTAGTTTCCAAAAAAGGCCAATTAAAGACATTTACAAAATTAGCTCGTGAGTTGTATATTTTAAATTAAAAGAAGGATTTGAACATCTTCATTTTGAATAGCGACGAATGTGTGGCGTCAAGTTTAAATTCGTTAGAAATTAACGCGGCTCCTGGGGCAGGTCTTCCTCAGACACTGATAATTTAAACCGATCAATTCGATTTTTGTCTGTATTGGCAATATAGATGATTTGTTCATCATCGATAGCAATTGCCTGGGGACTATCGAATTCGGTTGTTGCAATTCCTTTATTTCCCAAATCAACGATCCTGCCATCCGGAGAAAATTTATGAACGTAGCAATAGGTTGAATCAATCGTTGAATCGGGCAAGGTTTTAATATTCAGATACGGTTCTTTTTCGACTACATAAATAAAGGCATCCGCATCGACAGCAATATCTGCCGGCAAAACAAAAAGCGGGGGATCACGAAGTTCCATTATCGGATCTTCTCCTAAAACATACACAGAATTATAATCATAATAGGAGAGCTTTTGTACAAGAAAGTTTCCGCCCGTTTGTGTAAAATAAAGATTGCCCTGGCTATCTGTCGTCATCGAGCCGGGAGTGTCTACCGTTCCGGCGCCACTGCCATGCGTAACCACAACCCTATCGAACTTACTGGTATAGGTTGGATTAATCCATCCCTGTTTTAGCAGTACATAACCACTTTGAACAACATTTATTTTAAGAATACGGTTTTTGCCTGCATCGGTAACATATATAAAGTCTTTGCCGTAGGGGCCGGCTGCCACTCCGTAAAATTCAGCATCTTCCGATGGATCATCATAAAATACGGACACATTTAACAACGAATCAATCGTTACTGCGTCACTGCTAAAAATTAAATCCGTAATCTGCAGAAATCGTGTGGTATCTTCACGAGCGTTTGCCAACTCGGCAAATGTATATGTAAATTGTTCGTTGGTGGTTGTATCCCTGACAACGTATCTTGCTATGATAGAATCTATGTTTGCATAATTTAGGTACTGATTCCAGCTATATATCTTGTTTGTCCCATTCACAATAAATAAATTCATTTTCGAATCAATAGCAATTTGGGCCGGGTGTGGAATGCCGACTATTTTATTTAAATTGGAATGGGATTGTACTTGTCCGGATTTATTTAACACAACAATTCGGTCATTTCCCTGATCTGCCACAAAAATATAGCCATCGCGACCAACAACAATATCCGTGGGTTTTGATAAGTTAGCGCCAATCTCCTCAGCGGACCAGTCTGGCAATAACCGGATGTATGTTGTATCATTTGCACCAAATGATGTTTGTTGTGAGTTTATCACTGGCAGCGGTTGTTTCTCACCAAAATCGGCACAGCCCACGATAAGCAAGCATAATAGCAGATAATTTACCGATCTATTCAACTCATACCTCATTAAAAATTAAATCCGATGGAAAATTGATGCGTGGATTGCAGCCGGCCAAATTCGCCATAACAGTAATCAATTTTAAGCGATGTGCTGGCTAAAGGAACCTTCATTCCGGCGCCGAATGTAAAACGTTCTTCATCATAATTTATTTTGTAACCACTTCGCAATTCCACCTTCTTCAGAAAACCATAGGCAACACCGATAACTACATTTTCTGCATTGTCAACCGGGTGGCTCATCTGGATCGAACCAGTCAGGCTGTGGGTTTCATTATCAAAAAACTCCATTGCGGAACCAATGCGAAATACCGTAGGTGGCGAGAAAGCCTCATAATCTTCCTGGATGTATTTTCCTTCTTTGGTTTTCTTCTGATAGTGGCCACCTGGCTTTAAATCCGGGCCAAAATTGACAAGACTCACTGCAAAGCGCAGTGATTTGAAACCCGTCCAGTAATACGTTCCCAAATCAATCATCCAGTTTTGCATATTCAGTTCAGCGATATCTTCACGGACGTATTTACCGGTTATGCCAAACGAAAAGCGATTGGTCATATTTAATGACCAGGTCAGGCCAACCATAAGATCGCTGTAGCTGAAGTACTCACCAGTGCCATGCGGCAGATATTCAGTGGTGACAGCCATATCATCCGTGTGCAAAAATGAGCAGCTAACTCCGACACTCCCAATGTAAGGAAGATGTTGGACGTAACCCAGATATTCATATTTAATATCTGCCGGCCAATTAATATGCGTAACCATGAGTTCGTTTTGCGGCACCTGGGCAACACCTGCGGGATTCCAGTACATCGCGGAAGCATCATTTGCCAGGGCGACAAATGCGCCACCCATTGCAGTGGCTTTTGCGCCGACACCAATTTTTAAAAACGTTGCCGCGGAAGTTCCTGCACGCTGTCCCCCTAAAAACGGGAACAAACTCTGCGCCGATACAAAACCTGCATGCAAAACGATGCCGATTACGATGAGATAGAATTGTTTTCTATATTTATTTCTAGTCATATCCAAACGGAGATGTTTTCCTTAAAAATTAAGGTGAATTCCGGCCACCACGGTTCGAGGCCAGTTATAATTCGATGGATCCTGTGAACGAGGCGCATAACGAACTGATGTTTCGGATTCGGTAATTATATCACCCGGTGCATATGCTTTTCCAGTGACCGGATTGATGACTCGTGGGATTTTTTTATTGAAAACATTCTCAATTTCAAGGAAAAACGTATAGTTTAAACCCCAAAAATGAAGTAATTTGTGTAGCTTCAAATCCAATGTCCACCAGGGATCGGAAATTCCCTGATATGGATTGTCGTACTCTGTAATGGTGTTGTAGTACGGTTGTCCACGATCATCAGTTTGTTCATTTATAATTAATTTGCGTGTATAGCGCTTGCCCGATTCCCAATCCAAACGAGCAGTAATTCCCCATTGATCGGGAATTTTGAATTTCCATAGTTTTAAATTCGTGCCTTTGTCTACTTTAAAATAGATATTGGCAAAAAATAGGAATGGCTTGTCCCAGCGCAGAAAACTTTCACTCAATGGTTTTTCATCAAGCTTGCCCGCTTCAACCAGCAAATTATCATTGGGGGTTGAGCTTTTGCCGGTGGCAATCGCATAAGTGAAGTTCATATTGCCGGATAAATATTTTGAATAGCGCTGCTGAAAACGGACCTCGATGCCTCGAGATCGGGCATAATCCATGTTGATATACATGTAATAACTGATCTCTCCCAAACGAGGATTGAATTTTGTTATCCGTTGGGATGTCGGATAATCGAACATGTCTTTATAATACGCTTTCAGTTCGATTGCCTGTTTATCGCTGAATTTATGTTTGATTCCAAGCTCGTATGCGACGGTCGTTGTGGGATTCAGATTCGGATTGCCGAATAATTGATACGTTGCTTCGGAATGGGTATTTAATTTTGCATAAACGTATTGACCTTTCGGACGTTGCGAAAAATGGCCATAGTTGAAATAAAGCACATCCTGATCCGTCACCGGATGCGAGATACCCAGACGCGGACTCAGATGCCCTTTCCCCCGATACCCGAAAAGGGTAAATGTTTCATCTTTGAACTTCTTTCGGGCGGCATCTGTGATTGTCACGGTTTCCGGATCGTCAATTGCATCTTGTACATATTTACCGGCAAACCAGTAATCGTAACGCAATCCGATATTTACGATCATCCCGTCATACACAATTTTATCCTGAACGAAGAACGCCCCCTCATTAGGATATACTCTGTAAAAGTCATGATTCCGGCCCAGCCCCGATTCACCATACCACGGTGCGTTTATATCAATAACCTGCATTTCAGTATACGTTGCATCGTACCCCGTTTTAATTTGATGCTTGGCGTGTACCTGACTTGTCAACGTGAATTTCAGTTTCCAGTTATCGCTATAATAATTATACCAATTGGGCGCATCGCCGGTATCGTAAAAACCATCGCCATAATAGATATTAATATTGCCATCGGTGCCGGGATAATAAAAAATCGGCGCCATATCTTTGGATTCGATGTACTCGCTCCATTTTTTACCTTGCACCGCACTTATCAGGCTGGTGAAAAAGCGTCCGATGTTTAATTCGTAGAACGTGCGGGTATTTAATGTATGAAGCAAGACAACATTCATTAAGCTCGATTCCTGGGTCATAGTGTTGTAGTTATCAAGCATTTTTGAATATTCATAGGGAAAATATTCGTTGGATTCTGCACGCGACAGGAAATAACCCTGGTTGATATTTAACGAGCCGTCGTATGAAATGCTGAGTTTCTGATTGGGATTTAGCTTCCAAGTGAGCTTGAAGAGACCGTGCCAATCGTTTTCTTCCCGCTGTGCAAAATCCTGATAGCGCGAATTATAAGGCGCCAGTTTTGTTGCGCTTGGTAAATACGTGTCGGTAAGGTGACCGTAGCCATTGATAAAGAAATAGAAATCTCCTGGCAGATTCAATCCCAACCGCGGGAGAAGCATGGAAGTGAGTGGTTCAGCGCCGCCAAATGTAAATTCCAACCCATCGGTATTGTAATGGGTGATTTCATGAATCCCCCAATTATCGGATTTTACCGAAAGCGAACCCGAATATTTATCGCCGCCTTCTTTAGTCACCACATCAACAATACCGGACATCGCCTGGCCGTATTCAGCGTTAAAACCGCCGGTGATAATATTTAATTCCTTGATTGCATCGGCGCTAACATAAAGTCCTTTACCATAGCCGGAAAGCGGATCTTTTACCGACAAACCGTTGATGATGTACAGATTTTCATCTGCCCGGCCCCCGCGGATATGAATTTCATTATCGGTTTTTACCACGCCCATTTGATCGGCGACAATATCATCCACATCTTCAACGATTTTATTGGCAATTTCTTCGGACGATATACGTTGTTGAGACGCTGTTACATCCACTTCGATGATCGGTTTTTCACCGATAATAACCACTTCCTGGCCCAGCGCCAGTGTTGTAGGCGTTAATTTAAAATCAATTGTAACAAGATCGTGAAGTCCGACATACACACCGGTTTTCAATTGAACTGTATAGCCGATCATCGATACTTCGATATCGTAGTATCCCGGCGATAAGCCGCTGATAAAATAACTGCCGTCCAGCCCGGTGGCCGCGCCTTTGTATGTTCCTTTGACAATAACATTTACGCCCGGCAACGGGTTATTATTATCACTATCGACCACGGTGCCTTTAATTCTTCCTGATTGCAACGATTGTGCATGGCTTCCACCGATCAGTAGGAGCACAACTAACAGAATGATGATAGTTGTTATGGTTTTTTGGATACGTTTCATGCTTGTCTAAAATAATGTTATTTTAAATTTTCCCTACACGGCACAGCCGCATTGAAAATGGA
Organism: Candidatus Zhuqueibacterota bacterium; assembly: GCA_016931935.1. Classification (GTDB taxonomy): domain Bacteria; phylum Zhuqueibacterota; class Zhuqueibacteria; order Thermofontimicrobiales; family Thiofontviventaceae; genus Thiofontivivens. The sequence goes on from JAFGDW010000098.1 coordinate 13,201, forward strand.
GATCGGAGAATGGAAAATAGATTTCTACTTTTCCATTGACCGTTCTCTGTATACGAATGTTTATTGTATTGCCCAATAGCGATGCCATCGCTTTAAGCGATAGCGTCTCCGGATAGCTAAGCGGATCAGGAAAACAGAACTGATTATGTTTCGTAATGGTTGGACATCCCCCTGTTTCATTCCGCTCCCGCAAGCCGACAGAATGAAATTTCCCCCTTCGAAGGGTGACGATTTCGTCCTGCATGTTTTTGGCAGAACGGAATCAGGGGGATGTTCTCCGCCGACACCAACATTCCACTAGCTTCATGATAGTACTCAATTTGATCTTTTACTGACTAACCTGGATAACTATAGCTTGCATCACTTTACACCAATCATAAAGCCAATTTAGAAAAAGTATATTTTACAAAATTTCATTACGAAACAAATATTTTAATCAACCAATATTTTCCGTAAAACGTCCACCGCTGCGGTGTTTTCCGGGCGGTCGACATTCTCAATATCAAACATATAATGCAATGGAAAATTCAAATATATAAATTGTACAGACGGACCTTTTGGATATTTGATTCCAACAATCGGCGCAATTGTTGCTGGTCGTGGAGGTCTGTCTAATACATACAACGGATCAACATTCTCTGATGGAATCAGCGCATCAATCCAGGAAATATAATACGCTAATTGCAGATCGGGAAATAGTTCCGGAAGCTGACTTAGTGCGTACGAATTTTTACTCGCGCGGCCGATATCAACACCGTCAACGCCATTGAGTAATTTCAGACTATCGCTCTTTAAGAACATATAAAGGCTATCCACTCCATCGATATATTGGGTGGGGGAAACCGAGCTAATAAGTATTTTCTTGCCCTGTGCAATATAGCGATAAATAGAGCTGGCAGTCGTCTGAAAGTGGGGATCCGAATCGGTATACCAAATCACTTTATTAAAGAAATTAAGCGTTTCAAAAATATCAATCACAGCGTATGGTACACGTTCTTCGATATTCCAAATTGAATAATTGCCATTCACCCCGCTTAGTGTATCCAGCACATTATTATAAAAGGTAGTGGTCCATAAATTGAAATCATACTGCGGTTCATAATCGTCGATGAGCAGGATATCGCCCAACGGCGCCCGAACTTTCCACTGCCCTTTTTCTGCCGGATAGCGAATTGCCGAACCTAATTCACCAGCGATGTCTTCAACTGATAAATAAAATACATGATTGCCCGGTGTAACATCGCGCAGCGTAATACTTTTTTGGTTACCCGGTAGTTTTCCATCCCAATTATCCACAGATGCGGGTGGTGCTTCAAATTCATCGGCTAAATAGTAATAGAAATTTGTAATCGTTTCAATCCCATCCGAGTCATTGGCAGTCCAGAAAAATGTACGGGTCGTAAAGGTTTCGGCATAAATGGAATCTGGTGGATTGCTATTGTACACAAAGTGGACGCTTGGTTTTGAGTTACGAATCGGAAAAGTAAGTTCTGCGGGAGAAGGATCGACTGCGCCAAGCGTATCCGTTGGCGGCATTCGATATATGTCTGTTTCATCCAGTTCTGTTAACGCTGCGTCCAGCGGTGTTTGAATGCCTGGATGATCCCCGATGTGAGCAAGCATATCGCCATCGTCATATCTTCCCTTTTGGGAGCCGACGTCCTGGAAGAATTCGTTATCATAGTTTGATTTTAACATTGATGGATAATTCCATCGGGCAGAATTATCAACAGCTTTGACGTAAAAACGAAAATCATCGAATTTCTGGCGGATGGGTAATAAAAACGTGTCATGTTCCGAAGTCGTCCATCGAAAAGAATCCGGCGATTGTTCCTGGTAGAAATCCCATTTGTAATAATATCCAACAACCTGACCATCCGGATCATCGCCCCACCAATGCAGCACCTGCGTGCTCAATGTCGTATCCAGTCCGCTGGTACCGGGGTAAAGAAACAAATGCGTTTCAGGTCGTCTGTTGCGGTAAATCTCAGTGGGATTTTCAGTTGTACATGTAAGCTGGAAAACCAGCAATATGGCGGTTAGCAATGGTAGACCAGGGAAAACCAGGTAATTGAGATTATTTTTTGGTAGACGGTTTATCATAAGCTATTAGTACTTGAATTCTAAACGAATTGGAAAAACTAATAAATTAACAACGGAAAACACGGAAAAACACTGAAGAAAGAAAGATTTTTTTTCGGTGAAATCAGTGTATTCCGTGGTTGATAAAAATATACTGAAGTAGAAATGGTTATGATTCTGACCACGAGCGATGCCATTGCTTTGAGCAATAGCATCGCTTTACTCCAATTAAAGCATTTTGGATAGAGTTTTGTAAATTATAATTTGAAAATTTATAAAATTACCTGAAAAATTCAGTTGTGTTTTTTCCATTAAGTTATCTTACGAACAACATTTTCTTAACATCAACAAAATCGGCTGCTTTAATTTTGTAAAGATAGATACCGCTGGTTACAGCCACACCTGCATCATTCATGCCATCCCAGTGCGCGACTTTATAGCCTGCAGTCTGATTGGCGTTAATCAGGCTGCGTACTTTCTGTCCCATAATATTATAGACATCCAGCTTTACCTGACATGCAGTCGCAATTGAGTACTGGATCGTCGTTGTTGGATTGAACGGGTTGGGGTAATTCTGATCCAGGCTGAATTTATAAGGTAGCTGACTGTCCCGGGCATCGACGGCCGATGTTTCCATAATATCGGCTAATGATCTGGGCAGTAATTGATAGCCGCTGTTTTGCGGTACAGATGCATCGTATTGCGATACAATTGCAATCACATTAAACGCGCCCTCTGGTTGAGCTGTACCGTCAATATCCGTATCGTAATCGATGCGTAAGGTTGCTGAACCGGTGGCATCAGTAATGGTCACATTGCCATTACTTCCCTCGTCCGGGAACGTGCCGCTGGTTATTGTTATATTTTTCAGCATGACAAGCTGGCCTTCAACCGATTCACCGAGCGAGTCTGCTAGATCGGCACAGGTAATGACTTTTGGTTCAGGCATTTTTCCTTTGCCGAGAATTGTAATTTGTGTGGTATCATCGGGTTGAATTTCTGTTAAACCGTTGTAATGATTTACCAGCCCAACAACTTCCACGGAATCGCCGACTGCAAGTTGATTAAAGAACTGGCCATTAACAAAAAGATTTGTGCCGGCTGTTTTATCCTGCATGTAAGCATTGGTGTAATAATCAGCGAATCCGTTGGCTGTAATGATACCGCGAACTTTTACGTATGTATTCTTTAAATCCGGGACATAATCTTTATTTGCATCAATGATCGCTTCAGCTATTGTTTTTAAATCAAGTGATGGTTCAATAACAGTGAATGAATAGGTGGAATCAGGTGCATTTTCCGGTGACATTGCCACATTGCCGGAATCGTCAGTCGCGACAACGTAATAATCAACCACCGCCTGATCGGCAAACGGACCGATATTCGCGGCATACAGAAAACCGCTTTCCAACATCATTGGGACGTCCTGAAATCCGCCGCCATTGACCTGGTATTTGAGAGTTACATCGGTAACCTGACTTTCATCCTGCACAGATGCGGTGATTCGCATGGTATCAGCCGGTGTGGGTACCAAAGGTTCAAAATCGACACTACTAAAGACCGGAGGTCCGGAGATCAGGATAAGATCACTGGTGAATCGTGGCAATACCAGGTAATTGCCGAACCGATTATATATCACACCCGTTACCGACTTAAAAAAAGTACCAACGGTAGGTTCATATCCATACAAGCTGTCCGAGCGTGATTCTGCCCAGCAGCGGCCGCCGGAACCATCATCTAACCGAAAGTCACGAATACCTGCACTCCAACGCACTGTGGAATCGACCCGTGAATTTTCAACTTGAACGAGCACGCCTTCATATTTCTCTGCCAACTTATTTCGATTATCGGTCGAATCCAGTTTTATCGCGTCTACAATAAGAGGATCTGGCAATGGATTATAATCGGATAGTAATTCAAATGCTTCAACCCCTCGCAGTTCTGTCATACTGACACCAGATTCTACGTGCTCGTATTCAGTAACGACAGCTTTCACCTGAATTTCATCACCAACAAACAATTGGTCGATACCCGTAGGAGTATCGGCAAATGCCAACACACCACTCCAGGGACCGCCTTTCGCGTCCTGAATGTAAACCGTAACACCAGCGCCTGCATAGAACAATCCGGATGGGACCGTGACAATTCCCTTGACCAGTACGGTATCGCCCTCGATATATGAGGTATCAATACCGGCAATATCCTCTACCATGCGAACTTGTTGCACACTTTGAATCATGGTAATGCCATTGATTGCGCCAAAATCATAGGCGGCACGCGGTTCTAACACATAGGCGCCATCGTATTCCATGACCACGCCGGTGATCGATGCGATTTCGTCGCCATCGACTGGCACGTAGAAATAATTATCGTCCCCGCGAGTACCGATTTCACCATTCCCGGAACCATCATCAACATCAAAGGCGTAGTCATAACTTCCGGGATTGATTGTCGCGTCGCTAACTATTACATTTTTAACACTAACAAGTACACATTCATATGCATCCGCTGTATCCAGATCAGCGGTTGTAATGGTGGCGGGTGCAATCCATTTATTCGTACCGAGCCGTGTAATATTTGTAACGCTTCCGAGCTGGGTCATTGAATGATATTCGCCCACGGTTCCGGTAATTTCCAGACTGTCTCCTTCGCTAATCATGGAATCAGCCCACGCCGAACCGGATATATAGACCTCAATTCCACTCCATGGTCCGGTTTTGTCCTGAAAAAAGAAGTAGCTTCGGCTAAATTCACCACGAGTAACCGTGACAACTCCTTGTATTGTAACCACCTGACCTGACAAAGGGGATGGGCCGCCGGGATCTTCAGCATTGTACTGAATATCGGCTATCGGAGTTATCTGTGCTGTTGCAGTCATATATAACATAGGAACAGTTAAAATGAAACTTAATAAAACTAATAGCACTTTTTTCATGCGGATTCTCCTTTATTTGGGATTGTTCATCATAATATAAATGAATCTATTTGAAATATTAAATGTACATCCGGAATGTTTGATTTTTAAATTTTGTGATATCGAATAAAGCAATTACCTATTTTTTTTTTATAAAACATCAAATCGGGGTTATAATATCATTCTGACCGTTTATGAAATAATTATTTGATGACGGCAAATTTTCCAATTTTAATATGACCTGTATCCTTATTCTCAACAGTGAATAGATAGAGTCCCGTGGCGACAGCCTGATCATCTTTGGTAATTAAATCCCACGCGTGTTCACCGCCTGAAAATTTTGGATCCCGGCCCGACGTTGCATTTTGTAAAAGCTCAATATCACTTCCTGTGTACGTTTGTTCATTATGCTCGATTACATCCACCAAATCACCTGCAAGCGTGTAAATCCGGATGGTGGCGCGCGGTGGCAAATACATAAACCAGATCATTCGTTCACGGGCACTGTACCCATCCCAGGCGGCAGTCGCACGATAAGGATTGGGATAGACGCCGACGCGGTCATCGTAACCCTCTTCCGAAGACGTTCCTAAAATTGCAAATGTTTTATTATCGTTTTTACTGCTTTCGAAACTCGCGAGATGTGTCAGCGGATCACCGTGATCGAATGACGTGATGGCAAACCAGTTTTTATTTGGCCATCCATTCAACAAATTGCTGTTCACAAAGCGATAATAATAACGATGGCCATCGATTGTCGTGTCCACACGAATTTGCTCGAATCCGGTATCATAGTCTGTAAAATTCGGATTCGAATAATCGAGCGTATCAATCTTGTCAAACTGTGCCAACAATGTAAAATCCTGATTCCCGCCGGCAGTCTTTCTGGCGGCGTAAATGCGGTACCCCTCAAAATCAATTTCATTGGAGATCGGATCGTACGATTGCAGGTTTGTTGAATCCTCGGGCAGATTATCCCAGAAAAGTGTGACTTCACCGTCGCCCGGTACAGCTAACAGATTTGGAGATGGCGGTGGTTCCGGTAGAATGTAGCGGTCAATCGTTCCATTTTTATTAACATCTTCATCCACGGTTAAAATGCCGTCACCATTCACATCCTCGCCATTATAAGCCTTTTGTGCCCAATTTGAATTGCCAATAAGGTTTGCAAGTCGCGCAGGTGTATTTTCCAGCGAGCTGTTTGCCCAGCGTCCGCAAACGACCGCAAAAACAACATTCATGGACGAGTCAGGCGGCAAACTTCCCAATGAACCACATGATAATAAAATCATCCAACTGGCATCTATTTGCGGCAGATCGGCTTCTGGCATACTTCCCAGTTTCCGGAATCGTTCATCATCTGTACGCGGCATGGTGAAGTCAGGATATTCCGGATAGGCACGGCCATTCCAGGCCCATTGATTATAATAACAATTGTATTGATCTTTTGGTAAAGAAGTCCCTAACAATCGTAATCCGAAATAACTTTCCGACCATCCCTGATCACCATCGGTGTCGTATTGATACGCCATCCACAAGGAGTCTAAAAATCCGTTTCTGTTATCGTACCAGTTCCAACCGCCACCAGGTTCGTATACGCTGGTAAAATTCATATTGCCAACAGATGGATCGATCCAGATTCCGGCATGCAGACTATCAATCGTCTGGGTTGTATCGTTGGTAATCGTATAGTTTAAAATAACGAATGAATTTGCGTAATCAAAACTCCAGGTATAGGTTTCCAAATGAACGTTAACGCCCATTGGCGTGTGTTCGGGAATGAGAATATCGGTACCCGGAACATAGGTATGCTTATCTGTAAATTCGCAGATAAAATCCTGATGGGAAATAGCATCGGGCGAATAGTAACGTGCTAAAGGCGAGTCGCGATTCGAAAAGTATGACGAGCGGATGGTAATCGTATCCTTCACACTTGCAGATGTTGTAAATTCAAAACCTTCCTCATCGGTTTCCGGAAAGACTCCATCGATAATGGCGGTTGAACAATATGCTTTATTATTCACCTTGCCACCGATCCATAATCCGCCATAGGAAAAATGTTCCACCTGTTCAGATTTTAATTCGGAATGATAACGATAAATGCAGGATGGCTGATCAGGATTATTATACCCTTCACCCAAAATTCCAAAATTGGTGACGGTTAAAGCCAGATCACCAACGAAGGTATAATTATTATAATCATCAATATATGATTTCGCTAACGACGTTTTCCCGGTGTTATCATTTCTAAGGTCGTTACTACGCTGTCCCTGAGCAGTTTTAGTTAAGCAAAGAAAAGATGATAGGATTACAAATATTAGTATTTTTTGCATAATAACTATTAGCAATTATTTTTGTGATAAATAATACTAAAAATATGGAGCTTTGTCAAGGAAAAAAATAGCCGATAAATGTTACACTGTTATTACATAGAAGCATTTAAGCAAAGTGAAAAGTGAAATATAGTCTGTAATCATTAATGGAGTTATACCGCTTCTGAAGTGGTTTTGAGATTTATCCTTAATTTGGGGTTATATCAAAAGTCTGAAAATATTAGCATTCTTCATGCTAAGCGAAGTCGAAGCATATTGTCGTTGTACATGTTATCATCCTTCGACGGAGTATTATCCTGAGCTTGACGAAGGGTTAAGGATAATGCTTGAAATGACTTTTGATACAGCCCCATTAAGAGAAATTTATAGATATTAAGATCTCAAAACCACTTCGATACATTTATATACTAATGATACGATGGAAGCGTCAAACGAAAATTTGTTTCTTTTCGTCACACATTTCATCCCGTATTGCGGGAACGTTTTACGTTGTTATGATTTCACGTTGAAGTAATCGTTTTGTAACATAATGATAATCTTCTTATATTACTTTCACTATCGTTTTAAACTGCACATCATAAATTTCTTGACATTATTTTAATAATTGGTTATATTGAATCGTTACAATTGTGACAAAACTACCTGACCTGAGAGATGGAAAAACAAAAAAACTCAAAACGCATAATTTTTATGCCCACCTTCCATATTTTGTACCATGGGGAAATTTCCACGCAGCTTCAAATAATTCAAGATATGATAAATTATTTATGTGCTACCTGAATGATTAGTTGTTATAATCTGCAGTGCTTGTGAAGCATTGGACATGCTTAAAATTGCATAGAGAATGATTTTCCAATGAAATAGATTAAACAAGATAAGAAAAGCAGGACAACTGACGGAGTAAATAAAGGTAAGTATCAGCATCTAATAATGTTGTGAATCTGTAATAAAAACATCTTGACAACTTTGTTATTTTTTTGTATTATTCATGTTTGCTTCAACTCATGTTTTATTGTAATCGACCGGCAAATTATTGAATGCAAATGTTCTTGTCGGTTTGTAAAGAAAATCCACAGGTTGCTTTGCAGCCGTTTATAATAGAAAAATCACTTTTCAACCAATTTATTAGAGGAGGGTTCACTATGAAGCAAGTCATCAGAAATCTGATGGTGCTGAGTCTCGTGTTGTTGGTTCCCGCTGCCCTGTTTGCGCAAAATGGCGCTATCAAGGGAAAAGTTATGGATGCCAGTTCAAACGAAGCTTTGGTTGGGGCGAATGTAGTTATCGCTGGAACGTCACTCGGTTCTGCTGCCGGGATGGACGGTACCTACGAAATTGCAAATGTACCGCCGGGAAGTTACACTGTTAAAGTATCGTTCATGGGTTACACGGAAGCATCGCAAACCGTTCAGGTTGGTGCGAATGAAACAGTAACCGTTGATTTCAAATTGCAAGAAGATGTTATTCTTGGCGCCGAAATTGCTGTGCTGGCCGACCGAGCAAAACCTCGCGAAACACCGGTGGCTTACACTGATGTCGTGAAAGCGGATATGGAAATGCGCCTTGGATCACAGGACATTCCGATGGTATTGAATGCTACACCGAGTGTCTATTCCACCATGGGTGGCGGTGGCGCCGGTGATGCCCGCATTAATGTTCGTGGATTTAATCAACGGAATGTTGCTATCATGATCAATGGTGTTCCGGTTAATGATATGGAAAATGGCTGGGTCTATTGGTCAAACTGGGATGGTGTTGGTGATGCAACACAATCAATCCAGATGCAACGTGGTTTAACTGCCGTTAACCTGGCAACTGCTTCCGTTGGTGGCGTAATGAACATTATTACCGACCCAACTGCTTTAAAAAGTGGCGTTACCTTCAAACAGGAATACGGCGATGGAATGTTCCTGAAATCCACACTGTCTGCTAATTCCGGTTTGATTGATGGAAAATATGCTGTGAGCGCGTTGGTTGTTAAAAAAACAGGCGATGGCGTTATTGATAAAACCTGGACCGATGCCTGGGCTTATTATTTTGGCGCTGCCTATAATGTGAACGAGAACCATCGGTTGGAACTCTACGCTGTTGGTGCTCCGCAACGCCATGGACAAAATATGTACAAACAAAATATCGCTGCGTACAGTCACAGTTTTGCAAAGGATTTGAGCGGTTTTGAACAAGGCGCTCTCGATAAATACAAAGAAGCATCTAGTGGACGGCTCTTCAACGAAACCTGGGGACCGGTAAGTTCTTCTTACAAAGGTAAGCAAGCAGTTGGTGATGATACGTTCGATCGTTACAGTAGTACATTTATTAGTGAACGTGAAAATTTCTACCACAAACCACAGGTTAATTTAAACTGGTATTATAATATTAATCCTGACTTGTTCCTAACGACCGTTGCTTACTATTCTGGTGGTATTGGTGGTGGCACGGGAACCGCTGGCTCTTTAAAGTGGGACTATAGCCAGCCGAGTCGTTTTATTGATTTTGATGCAACTATTGCTAATAATGAAGCAAGTGCTACTGGCTCTGCCGGTATTTTACGTAACAGCCGCAATAACCAATATACATTTGGTGCCATTTCCAAGTTAAGCTACAAAGTAAATGAAAACCTGAAAACCATGGTTGGTCTGGATTGGCGTACCGCAACAATCGATCACTACTATGAAGTACGTGATTTGTTGGGGGGTGACTACTACGTTCCTGCTTCCTATTATCGCTCCGAATTCTGGGGAGATAAGGAAATGAAACTTGGCCTCGGTGATAAATTTAACTACTACAACACCAATAAAGTTGATTGGCTTGGTGGATTTCTTCAAGCTGAATACTCACAACCATTATATACTGTTTATGGAACAGTGGGATATTCCGCAATTTCCTACTCCTACACCGATCACTTCAAAGCAGCAAAAACAAATGCTGACGGAACTCCCAATCTGAATAGTGGCGAATTTAAGCTGGATTCCGATCCGATTGATGGCTACCAGTTAAAAGGTGGCGCAATGTATCGCGTAACCAATGATCTGGAAGTTTTCGGTAATGTCGGTTATGTTGCCAAAGTGCCTATCTTCGATAATGTTATCGATGATGACAATGGTGTATTCTCAAAAGACCCGGTCAACGAAAAATTTACATCTTATGAAGCTGGTGTTAACTGGACTGGTTTAAACCGCGCGTTGACATTAAAAGGTAGTTTCTACTACACATTGTGGCAAGACAGAGCGCTTTCCAAAGGTATTGAAAAAGACGACGGCAATTACGATGTTATTTTCATTACCGGTTTGGATCAGTTGCATAGAGGTTTCGAATTTGAAGCTGCATATCAACCATTGGCCATGTTCCGGATGGATCTGGCTGGTTCAATCGGAAATTGGAAGCAAGTCTCCGACGCTAAAGGTGAATACCGCGATGCCGGTGCAACCGTTTCCTATCTGGTTGGTATTGATGGCTTAAAAGTTGGTGATGCACCTCAAACCCAGGTCGCACTTGCCGGTACTGTATTCCCGATTAAAGGCATGAGCGCACAATTGGCGTACCGTTATTACGCAGATTTTTGGGCTGACTGGGATCCTGCAAGCCGAATTGTTGAAGGCGATGCAACCCCTGATCGTACCCAAAGCTGGAAAACCCCGTCTTACGGCTTGATTGACATACACGCTTATTACACACTTCCTCTTAATCTGCAGGGTGTCGGATTTAAACTTTCAGCTCATATTTTCAATTTGCTGGATGAACTTTATATTTCCGATGCTGTGGATAACAGCCAATACAATAGTTTTGATAAAGATCATGATGCAGACGATGCTGAAGTGTATATGGGTCTGCCCCGTACCTTCAACCTCGGTTTGACATTGACATATTAATATGATTTTTGCTGTCGGAAAAGCCCTCGCGTGCGAGGGCTTTTCTGTTTATTATTGGTGTGAGGCAACAATGCGACGAAATATATTAATCGTATCGATCATCCTAATTCTGGCAACGGGTTTACTGGCGAGCGAGCAACCCTATGTGATCCTGATTTCATTCGATGGTTTCCGCTGGGACTATCCGCAACGTAGCATCACTCCCAATCTCGACACGCTTGCGATTCAGGGTGTGTCTGCCCTGTCGTTGCAACCGGTATTTCCTTCCAAAACATTTCCCAATCATTATTCCATTATTTCCGGTCTGTATCCGGAACATCACGGCATTATCCAGAACGATTTTGTTGATCCGGTCACACAAAAACATTACAAGGTCGGTAATCAGGATGCGGTGCGTAATAGCTGGTGGTATCGCGGCGAGGCATTCTGGGAAACGGCAGAACGCCAGGGAGTTACCTGTGCCAGTTATTTTTGGCCCGGCTCGGAAGTTGATTTACCGTATCGTCGCTCGACTTATGTGGAGTATTATGAACATGATCGTCCATACGAAAAACGCGTTGAGGGCGTTTTGGAGTGGCTGCAACTGCCTGAAATGAAACGTCCCCATTTCATCACATTGTATTTTGATGCAACTGATACCGAAGGTCATCGGCATGGACCAAATTCACCGGAAACCGACGCAGCCATTCGGCGACTGGATGACACGTTGGGATTGCTGTGCACGGGTTTAAAACGATTGAACCTGTACCAGCAGACAAATATTATCGTCGTCTCCGATCATGGTATGGCCGAAGTGGCAAACGATCATATCATCCGAATGGATACGATTCTCAAAGGGAAAAAATATGAGACATCCGGGCTGGGTGCATTTATGATGATTGATTGTTCGCCGGAAACCCGAGACGACATATACCGCACGCTGAAAGACAATGCACTTCATTATGATGTTTACCTGCGCGAGGAAGTTCCGGAGGCATATCACTTTTCGAACAGTCATTTAATTCTCCCCATCGTGATCATGCCACACATTGGCTGGGCCGCGGTTACGAATACGATTCAACCTTATATTTATAAATACCACACCCACGGTGACCATGGGTATGATAATTTCCACATGGACATGCATGGTATTTTTTATGCCTGTGGTCCGGCGTTTCGGAATGCTTACAAAACCGGCACGCTTCAAAATATCGACATTTATCCCCTGCTATGCGATATTTTCAATATTTTCCCGCACGAGCCAATTGATGGTAACTTAGAGCGAATTGAGCAGATACTGAAAGTGAAGTGATGTGTACTTCGGTAATCCGGTTTCTTTAGCAAGCGTTTAAGATTGAATATTGTACAAGCTTAAGAATGAGAATTAAATAACTTGGCCATGTGTGACAAAATCCTAACATGCACTTTCATCTAGCGAATTCAGATATCCCCTGTGTCCGTGTATGGAGATTCCTGCATTCGCAGGAATGATATACTTTTAATTTTGTAAAAGTTGAACAATTTATTTAATTCAGAATCCTTAGCGTCGATGGAGAACATCCCCCTGATTCCATTCTGCTCGCTTTGCGAGTGCAGAATGGAATATTCCCCCTTCGAAGGGGGAATATTCGATCTCGCCCGCTTGCAGGCTATGAGATCGAATTCGGGGGATGTTCGGCTAGTGTTAAAAAATAAGTTTATTGTTTGAAACCGTTTCCACCTGGATATCCGGAGATGTGCACTTTAATGTGACTTAATCTAAACGAACATTTGAATAAAGTGACTTTGCAACAAAAATGTTAGAGAGTCTGACTTCTCATATCTCATTTTTAGTTCAGTATGTAGGGGAAGACCCTGAAAGCAAATTTTAATAACGTCTCCCGCATTAAAAATACGATCCGACAAACACTTTTCCGAAAAATATCTTTTGCCTTCTAAAAAAACACCACTCTGACACGTTACGAAAATCTAACCCGTAATAATTATTACGTTATTTAAAGGTCATATGCATTTCATCCGATACAATTAAAAGGGGGGGAATATGATTCATTGTTAACTGTAAGGGTGGTATTATGAGATTATCGATGTGGCTAAAAAAACAGTGTGGATGGATATTACGATTACTGATAATTACAATATTGGTCTCTGTATATGTTCCGCAAATATGTGTGGCAGTGGACGCATCTGGCTTGTCGTTCAGTGGCTGTAATTTTAAAACGACTGATTCAAATATTACGTGCCTGGAAGTGTATGGCCGGTTTCCCAATACAAATTTGACGTTCATCAAAAAAGGCGATATTTTCCAGGCAGAAGCTGAAGTACAATTTGTCGTCTATGATAAGGATGGCGAATATGTACACGATGCGTCCGTCAGCCAGGTGATTCAGGAAAAACGATTCAATAGTACCATCAGTCCCATCGAGATGAATTTGGTGCAATTTAATTTTTATCTGGAGCCGGGCGAGTATGAGCTTGAGATGCGCTTGAATGATAAAAACAAGAACCAGCCTTATCTATGTAAAGGTAAGGCAACAGTGCAAAAATTCGCAGCCTCCGGATTAAAAGTAAGTGAGTTGCAGGTCGCGACAAAAATCGAAGTTTCCGATGAATCATCAATCATGGTAAAAAATGGCAAAAAGGTGATTCCCAATGTATCGCGAATATTTGGTTCCGATCTGAATATGGCGTACTTCTATTTTGAAGTCTATGACATGCTGTTTGATCCATCAAATCAGATAAATAAGTTTACGTTTAGCTATAATGTGTTGGATGCTGATGATAATGTGGTGATTGAATTTAGTCGAAGCTATGAAAAACCCAGCGATGATACCGCGATTAATTTTGCCGTTATGATAGGGGAATATAAGGGCGGCGCGTACCGGGTAAAAGCAACAATTAAGGATGAAGATACCGGAAAAACAGCCGAAAACGAAACCTGGTTCCAGGTAAATCGCTCTCCGATTGATTTGGCATATCAGGATTATGATGAGGTGTTAAAGATGCTCTCGCTGATCGCTAAAGATAAGGAATTAAAAGAACTGCGAAAAGTAACTGAATCGGAGCGTCAAACAGCATTGATCAGTTTTTGGAATTCGAAGGACCCGACTCCCGGTACGGAAACAAATGAGATGATGCAGGAATTTTACACTCGAGTATCCTATGCCAACCAAAATTTCGGATCGTCGAATCAGCCGGGCTGGAAAACCGATCGGGGACGGATATTTGTCCGTTTCGGAGCGCCGGATCGCGTTTCAAGCCAATCCAGTGTAGAACAATTTGAACGGTTCGAAGTCTGGGAGTACTCATCGCCTCAAAGACAATTCTTTTTTGTGGATCGTCACGGATTTGGGGATTATCGGTTGGTAAATAATTTTCAATACTAATTTTGGAGGTTATTTAGCAAGCGGTCCATCAATTTACGGATACCACGTTGCGGCTCGGTACCGAATTCAGGGGAGGCCTGGCTTAAACTAATGTCTTCCCGTTGCTGCAAATGCAGCTTTTTGTTTTCGATGGCCACGGCAATTTGCGATGCCAATATTTCCAGCGTATGGACGGAGTCTGCTGAAGGTATTAAAAAATCTGCCGGATCATCAACGATAAGAAATCCCATTAGCTTGTTCTCTTCTTGCGTGCTGCGGATTGGCACTAGCAGTACCGACCACCACGGCCAATAATTGGTATCGCTAGCATTGGGCCGTTCCGACCGATAGTAGATTTCCTTCAACGGATCGAGAATCGGTTCCTGCTGCGTTACAAAATAAGAAAATTTCCCGCGTTTATACTGCTTCTGTGTGAGCATCCGAAAATTGCTGATGGCGAATTTCAACTCTTTCACTTGAATGGTCTTGATTTTATCATCACACGCCACAGCTTTAATTTCCAACTTCCCGCTATTCACGCTAATTAAGCCAAGCATCACAAGATTAAATTCCAGCGAAAACTTAATCGACCACACAAATTCATGCAGAATATCACCGAGATTCTGGTCGAGCTTGAAAATGATATTGGCGCTGAGCAATTGTTTGGTCAAACGGCGATTGCGCTTTTCGAGATTGGTGAACCGATAATAGTTTTGAATTGCCAGTGAGACCAGGTCGCTGCACAGTTCGAGATTGTAAAAAAATTCACGCGAGGGCACCAGGTCAAATTCCGGGCTGTCGAGCGAAATGTAGCCGAACGATTGTTTTTTGGGATTTAAGAGATTGATGATAATCAGGTCTTTAGGATGCCAGCGACGGTCGACGCGACGTGGTTGTTTGCGTCGATCAGTATCGCCGAGAAAGCCGTTCAGATCGGTTTCCAGATTCTGATCGAAATACATAATCCGGATTTTATATTGATCCTGAAACGCTTTATCGATAATATCCCGCGGAACTTCATGAATTGTGCTGGAAGAATGCTGTCCGTTGAAACCTACCAGCGCGTGTTTGATAAACACATCGCGGCGCGGATCGAGCAATGCCAGGGTGGCGCGCTTAAATTGAAAAATATGACAGATAGTTTTTGTGAGTCGATCGAGCAGGTGACTGAGCGATTCTTCGGGCGCAGCGCTGATAATCGAAACCAGCTCGCGAATCATTCGCCCCTGATTAAAACCGGGATCCTTTTCCGAATCAATATTTGAAGTGGCCTTTTTAATCGGAATCAGTTTCCCTTTGAAACTGGTGATCTCACCATCTTCATTGCGCACAGGTTTCAGGCTTATTTCAAAGTCGCGTTTTTCCCCATATTTGCCAGTGAGCTGCGTTTGCAATTGCTCAGTGGTGCCCTGCTCAGATGTGAGGTTCGCGAACCATTGATCATAGCGGGATTCATATTCCCGAGGAATCAGGTCCTGCAGTGATAATTCAAGTATTTCCGCTTCGGAATAATCGAGAATCGGCTCAAGTTTTTTATTAGCTGAAATAAAGTGGCCGCGCCGATTGAGAATGAAGTAAATTTCATCGGCGTTCGATGCGTGAATACTTTGTTGTTGCGAACGATAAACGGTTGTACGTGTGACTTGTTTGCCGCTGTATTTGTGACTTTCCAGCACCTTCCCAACCGTAAACGGCAGTGCGGTCAAATAACCGCGTACCTTCATGATGTAATCGGACGCTCCCTGCTCCAGCGCCTGAAATGCGATTTCTTCCTGTCCTTCATCCAGCAGCATAATGATGGGAATGTTATGCCCGTCTTGAATAATTGAATCAAGCACGCGCAATCCCTTGCCATCATCAATATCGTAATCGAGCATAATAAGTTCAATATTGTTTCGAACCAACTTCTCCAGACATGCTTCTCCCGTAGTCGCAACATCAATGTCGTAACTTTCATCGTGAAATTTTAACATTTTTTTTGCTATATCCAGATAGGATAAGTTCCTGTCTACCAATAGCAAACGGATTGGCGGCATAAATTGTATTCCTTAAATTCTATACAGGGAGAAAGCGTTCACCGGTTCACGGTTCAAAAATTCAGGTTAGTGATTGTTGTTCATATACGAATATTCAGTTGATTCAGTGCTTATGGATCGGTGCTAATATTTGACAGTGCGAAATGACTCGTCCAGAGGGAACGCTGAATCCGGATCAAATGGACCTTCGTTGGTCAGCAATTTTGAAGTGGCGAAAATAAATTTCTGGCTTAACATCCGGCGCTCTATATCTAACAACACAATATTTAAGCATTTATTTAATGAAAATCAAGCGAAATTTTTGTTATACTCTATATTGGATTGGGTATGTCAATAAATTCACACACGATACCAAATTGTTTCTGTATTTCAGCGCATAAGCTCTGTATTCCGAATTTTTCTGTATTGTAATGGCCGGCGTTAATAAAATTCAGGCCATGCTCTTCAAATTCGCGCACCTGGCTTTCTTTAATGCTTCCGGCTAAAAAAGTGTCGGCTCCATGCTTAAGCGCCAACGGATACGCTGATGAGCTTCCGCCGCTAATTATCAGAATTTTACTGGTTTTCGCCGGGCCGAAAGGGAAAACGATACTCTCAGTTTCTAATATATTATTCACTTTTTGAATGAGGTTGTTAAACAGTATTGGTGGCGCAGCAGTTGCAATGAAACCAACATCGACCGGCTCTTGAATTTTTAGGCCGAGTCGCTGAACAATTTGTGCATTATTACCGAGTACCGGATGCGCATCGAGCGGCAGATGATAGCCCGCCAGATTAATATCGCTTTTTATGAGCATGGCAAGCCGTTTGTACAAAATGCCGGTAATTTTCATTGGATGCTTATCACTCTTCCAGAACATACCGTGATGAACAAGAATCATATCCGCGCGTTTTTTAATCGCAAGTTCAAACAACCGTTGGCTTACGGAAACACCACACACGATCGTTTTTATTTCAGGGGTGCCCTGCACTTGTAAACCGTTCACACAGTAATCGTCAAATTCATCGACGTTCAGTGTCGAATGAATCCATTCCAGAATATCGGCTCGATTAGCCATGTTAGAGCGCCTCAATTAATTCATAGCGTGTACTACCCAAACCAATTTTTTCGGCATGCTGCAATTGGATGGTTTCATCGATATGCTTGTACGCTAAATCTCGTAACCGCTTGTCAGCGTTACTGATTAAATCGAGACTCGCCTGGTCGATTGCGACGGGGTCTTTGCTGGCTAACAAACCAAAATCATGAATCACAGGTTTTTGTTTAAAACCCATGCAATCACAATCTTTGGTAATATTAATCACAAAATTTAAAAAGCCCACTTTGTTTTTTTTATTGATAACAGCCCCAAGCGCGTGTTCGGCAATGCTTTTTTGCAGATCAGCCGATGACGTTTGCCAGTTGTATTGCACCGCAGCAAATTGGCAGACCGTTAAACATTCTCCGCAGCCAATGCAAATGGCTGGTTGAATTTCCGCAATATCATCTTGCATCGCAATCGCGTTTTCCGGACACCATTCAACGCACTGGCCACAGCCGGTACATTTTGATTTGCTGATCCATGGTTTTACCGATGAATGCTGCCGCATTTTTCCCTTGCGGCTGGCAAGCCCCATTCCCAAATTCTTTAGTGCAGCTCCCATGCCTGCTGCCAAATGGCCGGTGACATGCGATACCACAACCATGGCGTGACTGGCAACGGCGTCGGTAGCAATCGAAACTTCATTAAACAATTCACCGGAGATCGGCACATTTGTCTCACGATCGCCACGCAGGCCATCGGCAATAATGACCGGCGCGCCGCAATTTTCCATAGTGAATCCATGCGCATGAGCAAGCGCCAGATGCGAGATACTGTCGGACCGTACACTTTTGTAAAGAACATTTGTATCCGTAAGAAATGGCTTTCCACCTGCCTGTTTAATGCGCTTAACTATCGGAGACATATATGATGATGGAACATGGGTCGTATTTCCCTGTTCACCAAAATGTGTTTTGATAGCGACCATATCATTTGGATCAATACACGACGCCATATCGGCGGCATCGAAAAGCGCTTCAATTTTCGCATGGATGATTAATAAGTCATCATTGCCAGACAATGGTGCAAAATGTACAACTGGTTGCATGTGTTTCCTCGTAGGTTCAATTCGTATATGAAATGGAGTTATAATCAGCTATCCAAGCAGGGAAATTCGCAGGTACGTATTTTGCGGTTACTTTCCTGAGTTTTTATCAGCTGGGTACATGGGTAATGATTACATTCATAACAAAATTCATAACCATTGGTTATTGCGCATTTTTTAACCGCGCAATGCGATTTCCAGCAAATGGCTTGTTCTCCTTTGCATCCGTTACAACGGATTTCCGGCCATCGATTTGGATCGCCCAGAAATTGGGTTGCCAATATTTTTCGCATTGTCCGGTCATCATCGTGGTAGGCGCGGTAAAGACTGCATTCGGATTCGCAGTCAATTCCGCAGACAGCAGCGAACTTCAACTTGTCAATAAACTTCATGCCTGTTCCTTTTTGTACTCACTATATATACCAAAAATAGTAAAAATAGTCAACGGTTTTTTCATAAATGACTTGATTTTCTTTCGTGTTTATAATATATTACGCTGAATTAAAAACACTAAATATAAAATATTTATGAGGTGGCGTATGAAACGTGTAAGATTTTGCATTGTAATAGCAATGTTTTTAATATCCATAATCGTTGATCCAGGTTTCGGGAAAGCGACTTTTCAGGGATATTGGGAACAGACAACACAAAGTAATTCAACAATTGGAGGACAGCCGCAAAACCGTTCTGAGCAGCAGACTGTATATTTCAAGTCTGGTATGATGAAGATTGTAAACGCCACAAAGGGTGAGGAAATTATTTTTCGTCTTGATCTTGGCCTCATCTGGACGATTAATACAAAAACAAAAACCTATACTGAAGCTAAATTTTCGGATATGGAAGAAAATATGAAAAATGCAAGGAACGCCATGGCTGAAAACATGAAAAATATGACCATCGAGCAGCGACAAATGATGGAAAAGATGATGGGCGGACAACTCGGTTCGATGATGGGGAATGAAGGTGGCCCATCGATTACGTTCAAAATGCTGAGCGAAACAAAAACTATTAACGGACATAATTGTAAAAAAGTCATCATGATGATGAATAACGAACCGATGGTCACCATGTGGATGACAGATAAATACGATCTGGGTGACGATTTCGTTGAAGCCTATCAGAAAATGGGACTTTTTAAGGGGACGTTTTCCGAAGATGTTAAAAATTTAAAAGGCTTTCCCATGCAGACGGAAATGTCAATGGATACCGGTTTTGGTACGGTTTCGACAAATACAGTCGTGACCAAAATCGTGGAAAAATCGCTAGCCAACAGTGATTTCAATTTGCCGGCTGGATTGACAAAACAGACAATGCCACAGATGAATTTTCATTAATAAGCAAATTATTAAAATTGAACCTCCTGTGCTTTGTAATGCAGGAGGTTTTTTTGTTGTGCGGCTGGATTTTTATTTTGCCTGATATTTGTAAATTTCAGCAAGTATTTGTCGTTTACGTGATATGGTACCATAACTTGTGAAAATAGATATAATGTGGTATTTGGATTCATAAAAGCAAAAATAGTGAAGATATTTTAATAACAAACCGCCATGTACATTAAACTTTTGCAATAATTGACATTCTAATTGTAAATTAACTTAAAATTTTTATCTTACCGTATATATGTATTAACAAATCGTAACCCATATTCTGGGAGATACAACATTTATGGTTACCAATGAGACAGTCAACCAAGTGATGCGCAGCAAAGGACCAGAACAGAATGTTGTAGAAATGTTTGAATCCCTTATCCACGGGATTGCCGAAGGTATTATCATTTTCAATGAACGAGGCATCATTGAAGAATGGAACCAATCGGCGATTAGCATGTTCGGCATTTCCAGGCCTGATGCCATAAATCATGCAGTGTGGGATATCCTGCCGGGCATTATTCCTCCAGCCATTCGTATAAGTACCGATGATTCGGATGAAATTCCCGATGTCATATTGGACATTGTAAAAATTAAAAAAGATTCGCGTGCTGAGTTTCGACTCAGAACGGCATCCGGGCAATTCATGTGGATTGAACGGCGACTTTCTATTTTGAATTTCGACCGCAGTTTTAAAGTGCTGGCGCTGATAAGCGACATTACCAGCCGCAAACGGGAAGAGCAGCAAATTTCCGAACGAAATAAACAGCTCGAAATTCTAAATGAAATAATTCTACAAAGTAATCAGGCAGATAGTCTGGATGGATTATTTCGCTCTGTGCTGCATGCGACCGTTCGTTTGATGAATTTCGAATGTGGCGCCATTTATCACATCCCCGCGCAATCGGGCAAGGCAGTGATGAAACACCATTATGCCCTTCCGGACGAAATTGTGCTGCAAATGGATTCACTTGCGTTGGATTCTCCGATGTTCAAATCGGTATTTCACGACTTGACACCACTATATCTGGAGAATGCCAATGAGACGTTACAAATTGGCGGTATTCGTTCACTGGTACTCATTCCGTTGGTAGATGACGATCAATCGATTGGCGCCTTATTGATTTGTAGTTTGCAACGTCATCAGTTTTCCAAGCAGGAGCAGGAATTATTACGTGTTATCGGGCAGGAACTCGTTTCGATTTCGCGCAAAATTGTATTAATCGACAAATATAAACAGACCGAACAGGCATTGCGCCGAAGTGAATCCCGTTATCGCAATGTTGTGGACAATGCCAATGATGCGATTTATATTATCGAAAATAATCGCTTCACATATGTAAATAAACAGTTTGAAAAAGTATTTGGGTATGATGCAGCCGAAATTTATAGTGGCAAGTTGAAACCATTGGATATTGTTGCTCCCGAATCACACGCGTTTATTGCCGAACGTGCTCGTGCCAAACATGACGGCAAGGCGGTTTCTCCCCGATATGAATATAAAGCAATTACCCGGTCGGGCCAGATAATCGATGCAGATGTAAATACATTCGTGCTTGTGGATGGTGAAAATTCAAGAATAATGGGAATTCTGCGGGACATCACCGATCGGAAAAATCTTGAGGAGCAATTACGAATTGCCCAGAAAATGGAAGGGATTGGCCAGCTCGCAGGTGGAATTGCCCATGATTTTAATAATCTGTTGACAGGCATTATTGGCAACCTGGATTTATTGGAACTTGATTTATCACAAAATGACGCTCAAATAGAATTAATTGAGGAAGCGAAGACGGCTGCCGATCGAGCCGTCAATTTAACGCGCCAGTTGTTAACGTTTAGCAAACAGACCAAACCGGTGTTGTCACCTGTTAAGATCAATCAAATTATCGAAGAGTTACGGGTTTTTCTCGCCGAAACGTTTGACCGGCGCATCAATCTCACGGCCGATCTCGATGAAAATATTGATTTGGTCAGCGGCGATCGATCGGCAATTTATCAAATGCTGCTTAATCTTTGCATCAACAGTCGCGATTCAATCATGGAAATTTTGGAGGGCAATAATCCTCGTTGGCAACAGTATCGGAAGGATCGATACTATATTCACATTCAAACGCGGAACGTGAATATTTCGGAAGCAATGACCCATAAAAATGTAAATGCTAAAACGGGGCCACACGTGGAATTATCTGTGAAGGACAATGGCTCCGGAATCAGCCGGGATATTCTCCAGCGTATTTTCGAACCATTCTTTTCAACTAAGGAAATTGGTAAAGGAACCGGTTTGGGACTGTCAACAGTATATGGCATTGTACAGCAACACCGCGGCTGGGTGGATGTCACCAGTAGTGAAGGCCGCGGTACAACGTTCGCAATTTACATGCCGCGCCTGACAACCGATATCCAGACAATTAAAACCGAAGAAGTCGGAGTTGCCGAGCACCCATCCGATGGAACAATTCTCGTTGTGGATGATGAACAAGTGATTCGCAATTTGGGAAAACGCTTACTGGAACGCCGCGGCTACAGTGTGCTTGTTGCGAAAGATGGTGAGGAAGCTCTGCATACATTCCGCGATCATATGCAGGAAATTAATTTGGTGATTCTTGATTTAACGATGCCCAAATTGTCTGGCCGTGAGGTGCTTGCGCGTATGCTGGATATGCAACCGGATGCCAAAATAATTTTGACAAGCGGCTTCACCGGCGCTGAAAACGAAACGGATTTTAAATCGATTGGCGCGTTGGATTTTCTGCCGAAGCCGTACCAGTTTCCGGATCTGCTAGCACGAATCAAGAAAATAATGCAGCAATCAAAATCGTAGACGTTCACAGCTATGTGATGTCAAATTCATTACGTATCTACCATAACACTGGGACACCAGTCATCGTGAGTGGGTGACAAGGAGATGGGGATAATAAAACATTTGCTCCTTCTCCGTTTCACTTTGCCAAATTATTTCTAGCCTGTGGCCTGAATAGATAACGAATAACGATCAAACAAAAAATAATAGATAAAATACTTTGTGAACGATTACTCAAAATCGAATTAAAATATATGTTTTTCGATCTTGTTAAACCGGGGTCACATCTTAAAAATCGGGATGTGGTTCCGGTTTTTATTTTTTGGGGGAATTTGCTTCGAATATGAATGCTTGTCTCTAGCCAAACATAACGATTGTCATTCCATGCCATCGTATATATTTGACAATGTAAAATGATGTTGACTTTTACTACAAAATCTGTTATATTGAAGCCTATCCCTTGTTGTTTATTATATTTTTAATGAATGTCGGAAATGTGTAGTTTGGGAGTATTTTTCGTCATTATTTCTGAATTGGAATATTTTTTCGCTTATGAAAACCAACACTTTTTTGAAACTTGCCCTCGTCCTGTGGATGTGCCTGGTTATCGTTGCGTCTTTCTTGTTCACACCAGCGGCAAAAGGCTTCCCCGGAGAAACATCACGCATTATGTTTTATCACGTTCCACAAGCATGGATAGCAGCGATAGCATTTTTAATTTCAATGATTTTCAGTATTCGCTATCTGGCTAAACGGCAGGTGGTCGCCGATTTATTAGCCGGAACTGCCGCCGAACTTGGCATGATGTTTTGTATTCTGGCAACACTAAGCGGGTCCATTTTTGCAAAATCGACCTGGGGATCATACTGGAATTGGGATCCACGGGAAACATCGATAATAATTTTACTAATGATTTATGGCGCTTATTTTGCTTTACGTTCAGCCATTCCCGATCCGGATCGCAAGCGAACGTTTGCTGCTGCATATGCAATTCTTGCGTTTGTGACCGTGCCATTTTTCCTGTTCATTTTGCCGCGAATCACCGTATCATTACATCCCGAAGATACCATGAATCCGGCAAAACCTGGACTGGACGGCCGATTTTTGTTTGTCTTTCTGAATTCTCTGGGTGCATTCACCGGATTGTTCGCGTGGATTTTCAGAATGAAATACCGAATAACACAACTGGAACATAAACTGGATAAAGGATTGGAATCATGGATAACGGACTCGTCTATGTGATGGCTGCAAATCTGATTGTGTGGATAGGAATTGCTATTTACCTGTTTCGTCTGGATCGCAAGATCCAAAAGTTGGAAAATGAAAAAGGAGATTGATGTGAAGAAATCGTATATAATCGGCGGCGTCATTGTTGTTGGCGCGCTGGTAATGGCTATGTTTTCATTTAAATCAACATTGACAAGCTATGTGACTATAAAGGAGGCAAAGGCCAGTGAACGTCATGTTCAGGTTGCCGGAACGTTGGTTGCCGGAAGTACTAAAGTCAGCCCGGCCGACAATCTGCTGATATTTGACCTTGAAGAACCAGATGGCGCCAGAATGACCGTCCATTACAACAAATCCAAGCCAGCTAATTTTGAGAATGCGGAAAAGATCGTTGCTATTGGTCGATACGACAGCGAGCAACAGGTATTTCTGGCCAACGAATTGCTGGTGAAATGTCCATCGAAGTACGAGGGGAGGACCGAATAAGTATGATTCCATTGGCACAATTTATACTCTGGCTGCAATTTGCAGCCATTCTTGTTTCCACGCTGTTTTATTATATACTTACCGGCAAAAAACAATACGCAAATTTTCAGGCAATCGCCCGTGGCACATATTACGGTTTCACGGGATTGACCACCGTGGCCTCGGTTTTACTTATGTATTTTTTTCTGAGCCACAATTTCAAGTTGGAATATGTTGCCCAGTATTCATCAAGCGACTTGCCTCTGCAATATTTAATCAGTTCGTTTTGGGCAGGTCAGGAAGGCAGTTTTTTATTGTGGGTGCTCATAAGTGCATGGCTTGGCATTTTCCTGATGAAGACATCGGTGAACAATGAAAATCATGTCATGACGCTGTACAATTTACAAAATCTGTTTCTGGCCATTTTGCTGATTAAACAAAGTCCGTTCCGATTAGCGATACATCAATTGCCCGATGGATTCGGCTTAAACATGTTATTGCAAGATCCGTGGATGGTAATTCATCCTCCGATTGTATTTATCGGTTATGCTGCTTATGCCATTCCGTTTGCGCAGGCAATGTCATCGTTATGGCGACGTGATTTTGACTGGATCAAACAAGGCTTGCCCTGGGTGTCATTTGCATTCCTGACGCTGGGTGCTGGTATAATTATTGGCGGCGTCTGGTCGTATAAGGTTTTAGGCTGGGGCGGCTACTGGGGATGGGACCCGGTAGAAAATGCATCATTGCTGCCATGGTTAGCCGGCACTGCCTTATTGCACGGTATGTTGTTGCAGAATGGCCGCAAACAGTTGGCCAAAACAAACTATTTTCTCGCTGCATTGGCGTTTGTGCTGGTTATATACAGCACGTTTCTGACGCGTTCCGGTGTACTGGCCGATTTTTCCGTACACTCATTTACCGATCTGGGTATTACGGGCTTGCTCGTATTGTTCATCGGTTTGTTTTTAGTGATTTCCGTTTTTCTGATTATTACGCGAATCAGACAAATTCCCGGTCCTGGCAAGGAAAGTAAAGAAATTCCACTGCTGTCACTTGAATTCGGGCTGATCGCCGCTGTTATTTTATTATGCCTGTCAGCAATTTTAACCGGACTGGGAACGTCGGCGCCATTGATAACCCGTGTGACAGATAATCCATCTAAAGTATCTACCGACTTCTATGTGAATGTTAATCTTCCGATTGCTGTTATTATCGGGTTATTGCTGGGCATAATTCCGGTATTGAAGTGGGGCCGAAATGAATCGAAGCAAATTATAGCGCGCATTATAGCGGGATTGGTTACTGCGACCATCGTCGCAGCGTTAACATTTATGGCTGGTTTTCCCGGTGTCCTAACTTTTCTTATGATTGTATTCGCCGCCTTTGCCGTCGGTGTTAATCTGGAACTAATTATTCGCCTGCTAAGAAAAAGTTTGGTGAATACCACGGCAGCCATTGCCCATTTCGGACTTGGTTTGATGTTCGTGGCGTTTGTTGCGTCTACCGTATATGATCAATCGCAACGAGTCTCGCTACCGCAGGGTGAAACCGTGAGTGTCATGGGATATAAACTTACATTTCAACAGGCCGAAATTCGCGATCATGGCAAGGGAACAAAGTATGTTATGCCGGTAAAAATTGAAAAGGGAAGTATGTCGGTTATCGGGAATCCGGATATTTATGTTGAAGCAAAAGGGCGTGGAGAAAATCAGCAATTCCATCATCCGTACATTATTCGTGGGTGGTGGAGCGATTTGTACGTATCACCTGAGGTTTACGATCCGGCTAAAACAGAAGCGAATGGAATGAAACATTTATCGGTTAAAAAAGGTGAGACAATTTCCGTAGAAGATTATTCAATTACATTTTTAGAATACGACCTTAGCAACATGAATAATGCTAACGGGAAAATCAGCGTCGGCGCTGATTTGCAGGTATCATACAAAGGCCAGCAACCTGTAGCTCTAAAACCTGTTTATGTAATAAATGAACCGGATGCACCACAAAGCCGGATAAAATTGCCTGGTGAAGGCGAAGCATTTCTTACCATTACCGCAATGAACGCCAGTGATAAAACCATTAACTTACATTTTACAGAAACGACACCCCAGCAGTCGGGCGGCGAAGCAGAAATAAAACCGGCGGTTATGTACGCCGAAGTAAGTACGAAACCGGGTATGCTGTTATTATGGGTGGGAGTAACTTTACTCCTGGTGGGTGGAGCACTTTCAATTTATCGGCGTTGGCCTAAAGCTACAAAAAACTCCCCTTGATCTATGTAATTAAGTTGATTACATTAAGCCCATAATTGTCCTTTATGCAATGTAGATAATACCGCCATCCAAACAAGTGGTGGCGGTAGGTTTCTATTGTTGTGATACTAATATGCTTAAACACGTGTGCCTTTCTGAATAATTATAATACAGTATTCCTTAAGATGCGACATGTTAGTTATGACAACAATATCTGTCTTGAAGATAATTACAGAACTAAATGAGTTTTATTCGATGGACTGATTCAATAACATGTGAAAGTGTTTATATTAGGAGTTTGTGTTATGTGGTTATTGCTTGCGTACGTCGCAGCTATGGTATTAGCATTATGGATCCAAAATTATCCGATTGATATGCTTGAGCGATCCATGGTTGCTTTATCACGTAAAATGAGATTGTCACCAATTGTGGCTGGTGCAACATTGATTGCGGTGACGTCATCATCTCCTGAATTTGGCACAGCTTTTTCGGGTGTAGTGATTGAGAAATCGTTCGATATTGGTTTTCAGGTGATTGTATGGAGTGCATTGTTTAATATCCTTGTGATAACGGGGGCTTCTGGCATTGTATCGAAAAAACCAATACATATCGATAAATCGTTGTTGAAGCGAGATATGCTTTATTATGTAATTGTAATTGGCGTATTCGGTATCATCGCATCTGATAAGCAGATTGAATTATTTGAAAATGTGATATTGGTTACTGTTTATGCATTTTATTTATATGCGCTGATTCGTGAAAATGGCAGTGAGCGTATTTCCGGTGATGATTGCAGCAAATTACGGATTATTCTCGTTGCTACAAGCGGATTGATCGGGGTAATTATACTTTCGGCAATACTTGTGGAAGCAGGCGTGCGAGGACTATACAAGCTCGGCGGTATATTGGGAATGACTATACCTCTTTCTGTTGTAGCGTGTACTTTTTGGGGGCCGGGTACAAGTATAGTTGATTTGATGATGAGTGTTAAATTGGCTCGCAGAGGCCATGGCGATTCTGCGGTTGTAAATGGCATTGCCTCGAATACATTCGATGTAGCAATTGTCCTTGGATTAAATGGTTTAATTTATAATGCACTTATCGGGCCAATTAAAATAGACCTTGGCCCGGCGAAATTTTTGTTTAGTTTACTGGCGCTATCTATTATTGTTGTATCCGTGCTGCTGACAGCACGAAAAAATCTCCACAAGTTGGAGAGTTGGTTGTTGGTGCTTATGTTCGTCGCCATGCTAATTCTACAAATTGTACTTGCGTTTACGGTTGGCATGTAACATTAAAATTATGCTCAGTGTTACCTATAATCGTACGATTCCGTTTTCGATGATTTCAAAGGCTAACATGTATTTTGATTCCCCAACTTTTACAGCGTGAAATCACAATCCACACTTCTGCTTGACAACCCTCTGTTATTGTTGTATATTGACCCTACACCCGATAACAACTTCCAGTTAGTTCATAGTAAAATTACGTCAATCAAACATTTTTAATCTTAATTGGTAAGGGAAAATACTATGTCACTTTTAACAATTATGCGTGATCGCTACAGCGTTCGTGCGTATCAGAACAAGCCTGTCGAAAATGAAAAATTACGTAAATTACTCGAGGCCGCTAATCTCGCACCAACTGCAGTCAATTTCCAACCATTCCGAATTATGCTATTGAAGACCGCCGAGCGCAAGGAAGAGCTCCAACGAATTTACCACCGAACCTGGTTTACGGAAGCGCCGATTATCATTGCGATGGTTGCAGTCAAATCGGAATCGTGGACGCGTAAAGATGGCCGTAATTATGTGGATGTGGACGCAGCAATTGCTATGGATCACCTCATTCTTGAGGCCACCGAACTCGGACTGGGCACCTGCTGGATCGCTAATTTTGATGTTAACGTGGCGCGCGAAGTCCTGGGCTTGCCTGACGATGTTGAGCCGCTCATTTTTACCCCGCTTGGTTATCCTGCTGATGAACAGAAACCGAAAAAACGGAAAGCATTGTCGGAAGTGGTAATGTATGATAAATGGAGTTAAATCCGGTTTATCAACATCTAAAAAATTAGGGAGGTTGGAAATGAAGGTAATGTATAGATTGTTTATCATATTTGCTCTTTCCTTAATGGCAGGGCGTGTTTCTGCCGAAGAACCTATAATCTTTAAACTACCCGTCGGATTTCAAGCCACCGTTGTGGCCGACAATCTTGGCCGGGCACGGCATATTGCTGTCAGTGAAAATGGCGATATTTATGTCCGCCTGAATACTGCTAAAAGTGGTTATGGGGTTGTTGCCCTGCGCGATACCAATGGCGATGGTGTCGCCGATATTCGTCGTGTATTTGATGATACTGGCGGCACCGGCATCGAGGTGCAAATTGGTTATCTTTACATCTCATCCGATACGGATCTGTATCGTTACAAATTAATTCCGGGTGAATTGCAGCCGGCGGCACCGCGTGAAGTTGTCATCGCGAACTTTCCGGATCAACGGCAGCACCGGGCGAAGTCATTGGCGTTGGACAATGCGGGAAATTTATATGTGAATATTGGTGGTCCGTCCAATGCATGTCAGGAAGATTTACGTACGCCGGGTTCTCCCGGCATGGACCCGTGTCCGCAACTGGAAAAGCACGCCGGTATCTGGCAATTTAAAGCCGGTGTGTTAAATCAGACCCAGGATGCCAACGGTCATCGCTATTCCTCCGGGATTCGCAATTCAGTGGCGATCGCATGGAATCCGGTGGCTGATGCGTTGTACGTTGTGCAACATGGGCGCGATCAGTTGGATACGCTTTGGCCCAGGGAATTCAATAAAGAAGAAAACGCTGATTTGCCGGCGGAAGAATTTCTGTTGCTTCATGACGGCGCCAATTTTGGCTGGCCGTATTGTTACTACGATCCGTATCAAAAGAAAAAAGTATTGGCCCCTGAGTATGGCGGCGACGGAAAAATCCAGGGCCGCTGCGAAGACGCCGAACCTCCGATCATGGCGTTTCCGGCCCACTGGGCGCCGAATGACCTGATTTTCTACACCGGCAAGCAATTCCCCAAGCGCTATTATGGCGGCGCTTTCATTGCCTTTCATGGTTCATGGAATCGCGCCCCCCTGCCACAGCGGGGATATAATGTCGTATTTGTCCCGTTTAAAGGCCAGAAGCCGTCCGGACCGTACGAAGTATTTGCGGATGGATTTGCCGGCAAGGAAAACTTCACCAGCCCGAGCAAAGCTATTCACCGCCCAATGGGACTTGCTCAATCCCCGGATGGCGCTCTTTATGTTGTTGATTCAGTCCGCGGCTGTTTGTGGAAAATTACGTATTCTGGCCAAATGGAATGATGATTGAGAATCACCAAAAACTGACAGGGGCTGTATCAAAAGTCTTGTCAAGCTTCATCCTGAGCGTAGTCGAAGGATGATAACTTACGATAAAACAACATGCTTCGACTTC
>JAFGDW010000099.1 GCA_016931935.1 Candidatus Zhuqueibacterota bacterium
GATGAATCGCGGTGCTGTTACAAGCTTGTAAAAGCACCATGCTTTAGCATGGTGGGGTGGCATGGCGTCGAACCATTTTCCCCAGCCACGATTCATCGAGGCTTTTAAAATACGCATTGCTGAGTAGATACAAAAGTTTAATGATTATTCAAAATATTCAGCTACAAAGTATTCCAAGCTTAGAAAATCTCGCTCCGCCGGTCTCCGGCGGAGTGTAGCCCGAGTCGCTCTGCGACGATCGTTCTCTAAAATATTGTAAGTATCAAAGTTGATTGCTGGACGCGGAGCGTCCTTTCTGCATTCCGCCGGAGACCGGCGGAACGATTATAGGACAACAAACCTTTAGCTGAGTTTTCTGCATAATCATTAAAAGTTTTTCGATCAAATTAGATTCGTTTTAGACGAATCTCTGACACGGGTGAATAGATACTTTCTGTTCGCTCATGATACAATTCCTTCAATAGAAGAAATTGAAAATTCTGACTGGGGATGCGATAATGTAAAGGCGAGCTGGACCTGGCCCGGTTTTGAAAATAAACTATTGACTGTTGATGCATATTCCTCGTGTGATAGCGTGGAATTATTTTTCAATAAAAAATCACTGGGTTAAAATTCCGTTTCCCGCGCCACTGAATTTAAAGCCAGATGGCAGGTTCCCTATTAGCAAGGGAAATTAACTGCGTTTGGTTATAGAGAGAATGATAGGTAGCCAAATCTAAATTAATATCTGCCGGAATGCCTTATAAAATAAAACTGAAATCAGATAGAAAAAATTTGAGGGCTAACAAACAAGATTTATGTTACATTACTGTTGAAATATTGGATAGCAGAAATAATTTTGTACCCTATGCAGATAACCTTACCAATTTTGAAGTAAAGGGGAAAGGCAGCATCGCCGCTGTTCGTAATTCAAATCCGGTCAGTATCGAAAGTTTTCGAAAACCATACCGCAAAGCATATGAAGGGCGATGTTAACTCATCGTTAAATCAAGTGAACATACCGGCCAAATAGTTGTTAACGCTGAAAGCGCAGGGTTGGTATCTGATAGCATTATCATAGAAGTGCAGTAAAATTATAGGAGGGGATTTATATTATGAGAAGTATAATTGTAAATTTGCTTTACTTGTCGCTATTTCATGTTGGTCTTTATAGTCAATCAGACTCTTTCAAGACCTATATGAATCCGGTCATCCCGGGCGACCACGCGGACTGTACGATTACAAAAGTCGGCAATGACTTTTACACAACCGGATCATCGTTTAATCCTACGCCAGTAATATATCACTCCACCGATTTAGTCCATTGGGAAGCCATTGCACAACCGGTAAGCGCTGCATGGTCAAATTATGATGACCGGCCAGGTGGCGGTTGCTGGGGAGGCCACATCGTTTATTATAATGGTGAATATTGGGATTTTTTCTCACGAGCAAATACTATGTATTTTGTGAAAGCGGACAATCCTGAAGGGCCATGGAGTTTGCCTGTAAGAGTTAACAATCCGACGAGCCTACCTTATAGCTTGGGATATGACAATTCCATTTTTATCGACGATGATAACAAATGGTATTTGGTAGTGAAAAACGGGCAGCCGAACAATGGCATTGTCGAATTGGGTGATAACGGGCAGCCTACGGGTGTGGTCTATAATCTCAATTGGCTAAATCCTTCACCATCGTATCCCTATAGCTGGGCTGAGGGGCCTGTGATGTGGAAGTATGGCGGATATTATTACTATTCGTTTGCCCGGGATCTCGGCGGCGGCCAAAAAGTAATGCGAAGCCAAATCCTGACAGCCGATCAGGCTTCGTGGGAAATGTTGGGCGATTTTTTTAATGAAAATGATCCCAATAAAGGCACATCGTTGTTCACCAGCCCCAATCATGCATCGCCGGCTATCATGCTGGATGACAGCACATCCTGGGTGTTACATCCGCTTTATGCCAAAGGCGAGTGGAAAGGACAAGGCAGGCAGGGTTTATTGAATCAGGTTCACTATAATACGAATGGTAGACCCGTAGCTGATTATCCCATTAACCAGTCCTTCACAGCGCCCAAATTACCCAGCAGCGGTATTCCCTGGATGGTACCCAAATCAGATTTTTTTAGTTCTGAGAATTTACACCCTGAATGGTCGTTTTTGGGCTATACAACTCAAAGTAAATATTCGCTTACGGAGCGTCCCGGATGGTTACGGTTATCCGCCAAAAGCAGTACCAAAGCAAATACGCTTATCAAAAATGATGGAGAACACAATTATTCGCTTATCACACGACTTGAATTTGATCCACAATCCGCGGCAGACAAGGCCGGGCTCTGGATCATGCGAGGCGACGAAACAATGTCTGTCAAACTTGTTAGTTCGTTATCGGCGGATGGAATACGTGTGATTTCATTCAGTTTCGAAAATACCACATATGATGTGGAAAACACTGTGGGCGACACGCTTTGGCTCAAGTTAGTCCGGATTAATCACAAAATAAATGGCTATTTTAGTGATAATGGAATCAATTGGACTGAAGTCGGGCAAGCTGTTGATGTATCACAAGTCGATTCTTATTCCGATTTTTCAACATTTACAGGAACCCGGCAAGGGCTGTACGTTGTAGGTTCTAACAAGGCCTGGTTTGATTTGTACATTTACCGCGATGCTTTCACACCGATTCTGACCGAATGTCCGGCTAATCAATACGGGACAACGCGCGGAACATTGCGAGCGGGCATACGCACATTGGATAATATCCATGATGGCGATTGGGCATTATATGCCGGTGTTGAATTTGGGAATGGTGAGTATTACTCAATCCCTGATTCGGTAACTTTCACTGCTTCATGCGCCACATCAGGCGGAGCGGTTGAAGTATGGCTTGATTCACTGGGTACCGGTAATAAAATCGCAACGTGCAATATCAGTAGCACGGGAAGTTGGTCAACGTTCCAAACCTTTACTTCAGCAGTGGCGCCCATTTCCGGACGACACGATGTTTACCTGAAATTTACAGGGACTGAAACCGGCAAGCTATTCCAGCTTCAATGGTTTCATTTCACTGCTTTATCCAAAAACAGTACGTTGGTGCCAAAGCAGTCTAATTCAGCCACACCACAAAGTTTTAGTCTGCAACAAAACTTTCCCAATCCGTTCAATCCAACAACGCGGATCAGTTTTAAAGTTCCGAATAAATCGCTTATTT
This sequence comes from Candidatus Zhuqueibacterota bacterium, assembly GCA_016931935.1. Lineage (GTDB taxonomy): Bacteria > Zhuqueibacterota > Zhuqueibacteria > Thermofontimicrobiales > Thiofontviventaceae > Thiofontivivens. The sequence goes on from JAFGDW010000099.1 coordinate 3,190, forward strand.
CTCTTAAAGTATACAACCTTCTCGGCGAGGAAATTGCTGAACTTGCAGGAAAACAGTTTTACGCCGGCGAACATTCTGTTGTTTTTGACGCGTCATATTTGGCTAGTGGAATCTATTTCTATACCCTTCGGGCAAAGGATTTTACGCAGACACGAAAAATGTTTCTGATTCGGTAGTATTAATTGAGTCAGCAGCTTTTTCTATAATATGAATTCAATTTACGCTTGGATCCATTCAATAAAAGGTGGTGATATGTCTGCTTTCACACTTCGACGGAGTTTACCCTGAGCTTGATGAAGGGTTCAGTGTGAAGAGATCGCGTCACTTCATGCTGAGCGAAGCATGAATGGTAAGACAATAAAACCTATAACACCGCTAAATATTCAAAGGATACTTACGCTTCATAATATTATAAAAAAATCATAAGGCTTAAAGCATGAAAAGATTATTTATTTATATGTTGTTATTCGGATTTTTTACAATACTAACTGTTACATGTTCACAAAATGAAAATCAGGCGGCAAATTCAAAACGAAACTCTGAACAACAGATTCCACATTTAAGCAAACAAGGAGCCACTACCCAATTAATTTCAGATGGTCATCCCATGTTGATTCTTGGAGGCGAACTCGGAAACTCATCTTTCACAAGTTTGGAATACATGGAACCTATCTGGCCTAAATTAAAAATGATGAACTTAAATACTGTTCTGGCGCCAATATATTGGGAACTTATTGAACCGGTTGAAGATCAATTCGATTTTGAATTATATGATCAGTTGATCAACGAAGCACGAAAACACGAACTAAAACTGGTTTTCCTGTGGTTTGGCTCCTGGAAAAACAGCATGTCCAGCCATGCTCCAGCCTGGGTTAAAGAAGATCAGGAACGATTCCCACGGATAAAGGATGATAAAGGCAGAAGCCATGAAATTTTGACTCCTTTCAGTGAAAATAATCTCAATGCCGATTTAAACGCGTTCCAGGCCTTGATCAAGCATATCAAAGAAATTGATGGAAATGAGCATACAATTATAATGATACAACCCGAAAACGAGATTGGAATGCTGCCATGTGCACGGGATTATCATCCGTTAGCCAATCAAAAATTTCAGGAGAATGTACCAGCGGATTTTATTACATACTTGAAAAAGAATAAGGATAATTTAGTACCCGAATTTAGAGACATGTGGGCAAGAAACGGTTATATGGTATCCGGAACATGGGAACAAATTTTCGGGACAGGTCCTCACACTGATGAAATATTCATGGCATGGTATTATGCAAAATTTATGAATGCAATTGTGGATGCTGGTAAAACAATTTATCCGTTACCGATGTATGTAAACGCTGCGTTAAACCGCCCGGGAACGTTGCCGGGCGTGGGGTATCCAAGCGCCGGCCCATTGCCCCATTTAATGGATGTGTGGAAGGCAGGTGCCCCATCGATTGATTTTTTATCGCCTGATTTTTATTTTCCTAATATTAAACACTGGAGCGATCTCTACACTCGCCAGGGAAATCCATTGTTTATTCCTGAGCACCGTTTTGACAATACAGTTGCAGCGAAAGCTTTGTTTGTGTTAGGACATTACGAAGCAATCGGTTTTTCTCCGTTTTCAATTGAATCAAGCGCTCATCCGGAAAATGAATCATTGGGCAAAGTGTATCATCTAATTAATCAGTTAATACCTATCATTGCTGCTAACCAGGGACAACACAAAATGGAGGGTATCCTTTTCGATAAAGAAACACCGGAAGCTATTTTCTGGCTGGGCAACTACGAGTTTACAGCAAGGCATAGTTATACGTTAGGTTATGAACCGAACAGCAGGAATGATACGTGGGAAACAACCGGCGCCATTATTATTCAAACCAATGAAAACGAATTTTATCTTGCAGGTTCCGGTGTTGTGCTGACATTTAAAAATGTAGAACAGCCAGACGAAATTGTCGGCATTTTAAAAGCAGAAGAGGGAAAGTTCGAAAGCAATCAGTGGAAAGTCATTCGGCATTTAAATGGCGATCAAACACATCAGGGACGTCATATACGTATTCTGCTTACTGATGGATTTATTATTCAACGATTTGAACTGTATAATTATAAATAAGATACTTTTTAAGTATCGTGATTTCAAAAATATCCTGCCACGGTGTGGCTGCACGGAAAATGGAGAAAGAAGAACGGATTATTTCTCTTCCGTTTTCCATTGTCCGTGTTCCGTTCTCTGTTACCTATTCTGGTATTCCTTGAAATTGAGATCAATAAATATTTCGCATTTGATTATTCAAGTATACTTTTAGCCGACTTTGTAAATTGTTTATATCATCGTTAGTGATTTCGACGTAAAAAGTATTCATTGAAAAATTAAAACGAAGTTAATCATAATAATTGCCAAAAGGTCGATAACGAAGGTAATAAAATAATGATCATAAACGTAATATATAAATTGGGGGAATAGGAATCAGTATCCCTTCAATATTGGATGGTTATGTTGACTTCGACAGGTTCAGTCAACGGTATGTCCTGTACCCTGAGCTTGTCGAAAGGTACAATCACCATCAGTTAATTGAATGGATACAGGAATCACCATTTAATTCGTTTTAAATAATCATACTTCGGGAGGATTTTCATGATGTTTTTTCGATCAAAACAACGCAGTAAATTGTTGGTGCCAATTGCATTCGTATTATTATGTGGAACAGCAAGTGCTCAAACCGTTCCCGTACAAACGGATGTCCCCGCACTCAAGGATGTTTACAAGAATGATTTTAAAATTGGTTGTCTGTTATCATATGCACATGTTGGCTTTGCTACCGATCCGTATGTACCGGGCCAATCGGGTGTAGTAGCTTCCACAGGCGGCGATCTTATTAAATATCATATGAACTCGATGAGTCCCGGCAATTGGATGAAATCGACATACATAGTGGATATCAATGGGAGTGCAGCGGCATATAGAGCGGCTGCAACACAGGCAGAGAAAGATTCCATCGACGTGCACCCGATTGTAACTTTTAATGGCAATATTATCGCCCAACTCAACTGGGCACAACGGCAGGGATTCACGTTTCGAGGGCACACGTTGGTTTGGCATAATCAAAATCCAGGTCCCACTTTTTTCCGCTCCGGTTATACAACCAATGGCACTCGCCTGACCAAAGAACAGATGACCGAGCGAATGGAAAATTTTATTGGAGAGGTCTTTCGAATCATTCATGAAGGATGGCCTGGATTGCTTTCAGCGATGGATGTTGTGAATGAAGCTGTAAATGAAGACGGCACCGACCGAACTGAGAATAATGAATGGTACACAACGTTTGGTGATAACAGCTTTGTAATGAAGGCATTTGAATTTTCCAGAAAGTACACGGAGTTATATGGTGAAGCCCAAATAAAACTGTATTATAACGACTATAATACTCAAAATCCGAGCAAAGCAGATGGAATCGTACGGATTTGCACGCCTATTTATGAAGCGGGCTTTCTGGACGGCATTGGCATGCAGGATCACGATAGCAACAACAGTCCAACAGCGGCTCAGTGGATCGCGACATATAACAAATTTGAACCGATTTGCGATGAAATGGCTGTAACCGAATTGGATGTCACCACCGGCTCCGCCAGTCCGTCAAGCTACACATTGGATCTGCAGGCAAATCAATACGGACAATTGTTTAAATGTTTTGTCGAACGCAGCTACTATTCCGGTCGTGGTAAAATCATTAACGTGTCCAAGGACGGTTTAAATGATGAATGGACATTTAAGAAAAATCAATCGTCTTCGCTTTGGGACGCGGATAATCAATGCAAGCCGTCATTTTACGCAGTTGTTGATGTCGGTTTAAATTATAATAAGCTGGATTCACTTATAGCCAGTGCGGACACGTTAAATGAAGCAAAGTACACAGTCGAGTCATGGACTGATTTTGTTACGGCACTTGCAGCAGCCGAGGACGCTTTATCGAAAAATTATTCAACAACCGTATCTGCAGCAGATGCCCTTAAAGATGCTGTCGAGGATTTAACTGCCGCGATTGATGGTATGGTGAAGAATGCGACAAGCGTGAAAATTGTAAATGGTCGAAGTCCGCGAGCCTTTGCGCTTGACCAGAACTATCCGAACCCATTTAATCCTGTGACGAATATTAAGTTCACTTTACCTGAAGAACATGAAATAAACCTTGTCGTTTACGATATCATGGGCAAAGTCGTCAAACAATTGGTTTCCGGCAGGTACCCTGCGGGCAGTTATAATGTGGCGTTTGATGCGTCAAACCTGTCTTCAGGTGTCTATTTATATTCATTAACAGCAGGCGATTTTTTAAGTGTTAAAAAATTAACTGTCACGAAGTAGTTTTAAAATACTTTTTCCCTTCATCCAACTAATCAAGTCGAATATTCAAAATTTCTAAGCTGTGAATAAGATGCAGTCCATCGGCCTCAGGCGGGGTGGGCTGCATCTTATATTTTACGGTTTCAGCCAAAAGTTTAAATAATTCAATTTTTTTTTAATATTGCCATTTTGAAAAATAGAACAAATTTCGTATATTACATTTGTATGTATTCTCTCAATGCTTTGTCACAGTGCACCATATCTGTTAAAATAGATGATGTTAAATTACTATTCAGTCTCAGTAAATTTAACGCCTGGATTTGATCACATTGTAAATTGATACTATTGACAATTATCAATTATCACAATTTTTCATTCACAATTTGAAGTTTCTTGAGAGTTACCTTTATTTTAGGGTACGTTTTAAATATTTAAATACCTAATTAATTTTAATGGAGGAGACAAGATGAGCTACAAGAATCTACTATTAAAACGCAGCTTTATTTCTTGCGTTCTACTGATTCTAACTCTGGCTGCATCGAACGTAAATGCTCAACTCGTAACAAACGGAAGTTTTGAAGCAAGTTCACCCGGGGTAGTAACTGATGCAGTTACGGGGTGGGTGCTTCAGCTAATGGATGGAGCCGAAGCAAATTTTGAGATTGTGGATGATGTCGCGCAACATGGGACAAACTCAATGAAAATAACAGCGACCACGCTGGGAGCAAATCAATGGTCAATTCAAATTGTTGCTGACAGCATTCCGGTGACGCCAGGAACGACTTATAATTATTCCATGTGGGCGAAAGCGGAAAGAAGTGGTGCACAAGCTAATTTCACTATAGGAAATTATTCGTTTAGTGAATATGGCGCGATTCGTCCCGCTACAATTACGACTGAATGGCAGGAATATACGATGGAATTTACGGTTAGCGATAACCAAACCGTAATTAGAGCACCAATACACTTCAACTATGCGGGAAATGCTGACAATGCAATTTATATCGATCATCTGGTAATCACGAATCCCGAGGCAAATAATATTCCAGTTATTGTTGAAGCCGAGTCCGGTGATGTCGGAAGTGATTATAGCATTTTGCAGGAAGATAGTACTGAATATGTTGCCATACAGACTAACTCGGCAGCATACAATCCCGAAAGTAAAGCCCGGATTATTTCGTATGAGGTCACTTTTCCCGATACAGGCTCCTATGACCTGTTTGTCCGATTGCGTGTTGGCGCAGATAGCTTTAATGACGATAGCTTTTTCTATGGTAATGGCTTTGGTGCAAAAGACAGCATCACCGATGCTGACTGGATTCTCTCAAACGGTCTTGCGGCTGCAGGATTTTCTGATCCCAATGAAGTTGTCTATGAAGCTGGCGGACTTGGCTCGGGAGTTTGGAAATGGGTCAACCTTTCACGCAATGCATATCAAGCTGCTACCACAGTTACCTTTATGGTTGCAGAAGATGGTCTGACTCAAACATTTCAAATTGGTGCTCGTGAAGACGGACTTGAAATTGATAAGATTGCTTTTGGGAAATCATCCTTGTATTTCACTGTACACAATCTTGATAACGGAGAACCCGGTTCCACAGAACTTCCCGGGGAAATATGGGAGGGTCCGCCACTGGCATCCAAGCAGCTAAAATTTGTCGGAAATGTTCACAGCTCGGCTCAGATACAGAATTTTGAAGCGTACTGGAACCAGGTGACACCGGAAAATGCAGGCAAATGGGGCAGTGTTGAAGGCACGCGCGACAATATGAACTGGGGTGGACTGGATGCTGCTTACAAGCTTGCCAAAGACAATGACTTCCCGTTCCACTTTCATGTACTCGTTTGGGGCGCACAGCAGCCGAGTTGGATAAGCAGTTTGGAACCGCAGGAACAACTTGAAGAAATAACGGAATGGTTTGAGGCAGTCGCCGAACGATACCCGGATATTGATTATCTGGAGGTTGTAAATGAACCATTGCCTGGTCATAATCCTCCCGATGGTTCAAGCGGACGTGCTAACTATAAAGCAGCTTTGGGCGGCGACGGAGAAACGGGTTGGGATTGGGTGATCAATGCCTTCAGAATGGCTCGTGAAATTTTCCCTTCAACCACCAAATTAATGCTCAATGATTTCAGTATCATCAATAGCACATCTAGCACAAGTCGATATCTCGAAATTATCAGATTGCTTCAAGCAGAAAATTTAATTGACATTATTGCGGAGCAGGGGCATGCATTTACAACTACGGCATCTACAGCGATAATGAAAAAGAATCTTGACTCATTGGCAGTAACAGGCATACCCATTCAGATTACTGAGTTGGATATTGATGGCTCAACCGATGCAATCCAATTAACGAACTATCAGCGAATTTTCCCGGCACTTTATGAGCACCCGGGCGTGGAAGGTATTACATTGTGGGGATGGCGACGAGGTCTCTGGAGAGATAGTCAGGGTGCATACTTAGTCAACCAGGATGGTTCGGAAAGACTGGCACTGGAATGGATGAGAACATATTTGGATACGTTAAACATTGAACCCGTTGCTGTTGATGATATTGTGCAATTCACACGAGAATATAGTCTCGATAACAATTATCCGAATCCATTTAATCCGACGACAAATATCCGGTACAGCGTTGCCGCAATGACAAACGTTCACTTGAGTGTCTTTGACGTACTGGGTAGAGAAGTTCGGACGCTGGTGAATGAAGTTAAATCGCCCGGAGAATATATGGTTACGTTTAACGCCGAAAATTTGGCCAGCGGCGTGTATTTTTATCGTATCCATGCGGGATCGTTCTCTGCGACAAAGAAGTTAATTTTGTTGCAATAGTCTTGAACGATCGCATTGTTTAATCGCGATCAGCGAAAGCTTTTCAAATTGCTTACATGGCGAATTTGGAAGTTAAACACACAAATATTTGTGTATCCAGTTTAGTTACCAAACGTTCAAGATTGAGTATTATAAAAATACTTAATATTCGAGTCGGCGGAGAATATCCCCCTGATTCTGACCTATACTCGCAAGCGAGCAGGTCAGAATATTCCCCCTTCGAAGGGGGAATATTCGATCTCGCCCGTTTGCGGGCCATGAGATCGAATTCGGGAGATGTCCACGTTTTATTAAATATACTTAGTTTCGTTATCCTAACCGCCCGTTACCTGATTTAATTGGATACCTGGAACGCGGATGTTTTAACCGCTGGATTCAAAATAATTTCAATGCAGATGTACCAATCTGAAAAAGCTCATACAACAGTATGGGCTTTTTTATTGGTCGAAATTTTATCAAGACATGAGATTTTTGAACATATCAGGTTCAGTCAGCTCGCTCATCAAAATCATCATATTTCTTACCGCAATTAAACGCTCTTTCTGCAATATCTTAATAAACTGATTCATTTATTATGATGAATTTACATTTTCCAATTTATTCTTGCTTATTAAAATATTGTCACCTATATTGGAAGAAAATGCTCTCGGCATTGTTACACAAAATGCATTCTTCCGATTAACCAGTTAACCATTCACGTTAATCAATTCATGACCAATTTTAGTACGCTTCATCTAATCAAAGTACTTCTAATGAGTCAAAATACCATTTCTCCTGTATACAAAATATTTCACCGACTCCACTTTAAGAGAGCAATACCATTTAATGATGTATTTATATGACGGATGATATTTCGATTCATATATTTAGCATGAGTGATGTTATGCGGGAACTTTATAATTACATGTTCGCTGGCTTTAAGAATACTCAAAAGTACAGATATGAACATAGAGTTTAAAAATAGCATTCTAAAACATTTGGACAAGTTTAATCAGTGGATTGAGACAATTGATGAAATATTGTATAAAGAACCAATACGATTAAATCGATGTATCTCGATCAAAAAAAACGAATAGATGGAAAGTGGCTGGTCGCCTATTCATAATATTCGAATTAACTTTCAATTAACCGAATGTTTCAGTTGCTGCTGAAATCCAGAATTTTACTCAATAGTCAAGTTATTATTAGTAGTTACGTTCGGTGCTCTACTGCAGACCCGGTTATCGTTTCGAAGCGCTAATACAGTGAGGATATTTAATGCAACAAATCGATCAAAATGAAATTATCAGTAAAGTTGCTGTTAATATAATAACAGAGATTTTTAAAAACAGTCTTTGTGGTATTAAGGAAGTTCATACTTGGGTAAGCTCTAAGAGCAAAAAACACGATTTACTCAAATTATCTTCGGGAAAATATGTTAGTAAATTAGAGAATCTTTACTCAGAAATTCGAATAATTGGAATGCAAAAACCTGTTCCATTACGGAAAATCTTTGTAAATGTCAATGTTTTAGAGGGAATATCATCACTTCAAGTATTGTCTGTTAAACAACTTGAAGAACTTTTTCAGCAAGATGGAATACATAAAGAAATTGATAAATTAAGTCAGTTAGAACAACGGCAAAGAGGAGAAAAAAGTGATGAAGTAGCTCGCATTAAACAAGTAAGAAAAACCATTCCAGGAATTCAAGTTATTAACGACGAAGATAAAATCTTTTTACTCGGGAAACCGGGCGCAGGTAAGACAACTTTCTTGAAATCTATTTTACTAGCTGCTCTAGATGGTAAACTTAATAACAAATTAATACCAATCTATGTAAACTTAAAAGACTGGTCCGATTCGAATGAAAACCTTTTTGGATTTATAAACTCGCAATTTAAAATATGTGATTTTCCAAATTCTCAACTTTTTGTAAGTAATATTTTAGAAAAAGGTAAGTGTATTGTACTTTTTGATGGACTTGACGAAGCTTTAGATAGCACAAAGGATATCATTAGAGAACTTAACTCATTTATTGATCAGTATCTGGATAATAAAATCATCATAAGTTGTAGAATAGCAGCTTCAAACTATGTTTTCGAAAAATTTACAGAAGTAGAAATTGCAGATTTTGACGAGTTACAGATTAAACAATTTATTAATAATTGGTTCTATAACGATCAATATAAAGCGAAGACTTGCTGGAATGAAATTAATATAAGTGATAATCGAAGAATTAAAGAACTTGCATGCACACCATTATTGTTAACTTTAATATGCATTACGTTTGAAAACAGTTTATCATTTCCAAATAATAAAGCCGAACTTTATAAAGAAGCACTTGATATCTTGTTAAAAACATGGGACTCATCAAGAAATATTAAGCGGGAAATTGTATATAAAGCTCTTTCTCTTCGCAAGAAAGAAACACTTTTAAGTCAAATTGCTTATAATACGTTCAAACAAAATCAGTATTTTTTCAAAAGAAATATTGCAGAATTGTACATTAAAAAATTCATTACAAACTTAAATAATATTGATGTTAATAGTGTTGATGTTGATAGTCAGATAATTTTAAATTCTATTGAAGCTCATCATGGACTGTTGGTAGAGCGAGCAAAAAATATATATTCATTCTCACATCTAACATTACATGAATATTTTACAGCTAGATATTTAGTAGACAATTTAATTAAAGAAGAAATAACATCAACAATTCAGACGAATTTATTAAATACAAAATGGCGGGAAGTTTTTATTATTACTGCTGGTATTTTGCCAGGATCAGATGATTTTCTTTTAAAAATGCAAACTGAAATATTGAAACGTTTTAATCAAGAAACTTTGTGTGATATTGTGACAAATAGTTATTCTATTATTCGCAGAGATAACTTTTTCCCGATTGAAATAAGAAGAGCTTTGGCCTTGTATTATACATTGGATTTAGAATTTCCTAGAAAGACAGCTAGGGAAATAGGTGTTAAGCTAACACCTACACGCACAAGCATTTTGGCACTCATAAATAGTCTTGCAAATTCATACTCTAAAAAGGAAAAGTTTTCATCAGTTGTCAATTTATCAAACAATATTAGATATGATGATACCAGAAACTTTTTAGTCGATTTAAATAAAGCATTAAATTTTAATTCAAAAATTACTCAATCAAGTGGCAAAGAAATAAAGATTGATAAGTCGAGGATAGATATTCTTAATGAATACATTCAGGTTAACAGAACTTTGATCGACTGTTTAAACTCAGACGCTTATGTTACGAATGAAACACGTAAAAAAATTCACGACAACGTTCTAAAAGTTATATCAGGATAGCACTAAATAAGTTAATACTTCAAGTTGCTATTTTAGTTCAAGTGTAGTTTGGCTGAGTGCAAAATTAAAAATCTGTTTTCTTTAATAAACATTTTTGTTTTGTATTTCATTAATCAATTATGCTCCTTGCTTTGTGTCCGCCGTGTGAGTAACGTCATGCCACTATACTCCCCACGCGAAACGCCGCAGAACTTGCGAGTGAACCCAGACAACACGTTACTGGTTACTTGCGCGGTTATGCTCAAAGCGGGAAGAATTTGAACATATGTTAAAGAGACATTTCGAACGTTGGCTTAGCTTGAAGAGGTCAACAAAGCATGGTAGATATGGCGCTTTCGACAAGCTCAGGCAACGAAATGTCTAAGTATGAAGTTCAATTTATGATCGTGTAAAGTATATAATCATGAATTATTGACAATGTGGTTTTGACATCCGATTTGAAAAAAGCACTTCGTGATTCTATTTGTGAATAAGAATTGTCAGCTTTTCTTTAATATAAGAAAGTATAAAATGTTGCGCTAATTCAACTCATCATAGCATAAACCATATTTCTATTAAATCTTACCAGTAAGGTCCATAATGAGAGCACACTTACTTCTTTTAATACTTGCATTTTTTACTATCCGAACAGCATCTCTGGCAATAACCTACACGATTGATGCCCGAATCGCCCCAAAACCGATGATGGCCGGCCACTTAAAAATGGGGAATCCTGGTCCGACAGATAGAGAAATTGCGCTCAATAATCAATACATGTCAATCGGTGGCGAGCCAGTGATTCCGGTGATGGGGGAAGTTCACTTCTCGCGTATTCCTGTCGAGCAGTGGGAAGATGTGATTCTGAAAATGAAGGCCAATGGCATAACGATCATCGCCAGCTATATTTTCTGGATTCATCATGAACAAATCGAAGGACAGTTTGACTGGTCAGGCAATAAGGATGTGCGTCGTTTCATCACACTCTGTAAGAAGCACAATCTGTACGTGTATCCCCGGATTGGCCCGTGGTGTCATGGTGAGGTGCGAAACGGCGGAACGCCGGACTGGATCTTTCAAAAGAAAAATATCATCAATCGGGAAAATCATCCCGTTTACCAGATTTACGTGGATCGACTGTATGAGCAAATCGCCAAACAATTGAACGGCTTGTTATATAAAGACGGCGGTCCGGTGATTGGCGTGCAACTTGAGAACGAGTACTGTCGCGGCGAAAATGGCGAAGCCCATATCCGTTGGCTCAAACAAACCGCGCAGAAATATGGCATCGATGTCCCCATGTACACTGTCACCGGCTGGCGTGATGCATCTGTGCCACAAGATGAAGTCATCCCGCTTTGGGGAAGCTATCCTGCAAAACCGTGGGCGAGACACATTAACAAAATAGCGGAAAACCGCAGTTTTGAATTCTCACGCCCGATGAATGACGTGACGATCGGCAACGACCAAACGTTGGGATCAGAGAATTATAAAGTGGATTACATGCGTTATCCGTACCTGACCTGTGAATTGGGTGTTGGCAATCAACTTTCCGAACACCGGCGTCCCATTATCAACCGGTTTGATGGTCTAGCTATCGCTACGATCAATGTGGGATCGGGCAGCAACTTGCCAGGATATTACGTGTTTGCCGGCGGGATCAATCCTGTGGGTGTTTATACAACAATGGAAGAAAATCAAGATGAAACCGGTTACTGGAATGAATACCCGGATATATCCTACGACTTTCAGGCAGCGATTCGGGAAACCGGTGAGATTGCGCCATCTTATCACGAAGTCAAAAAGCTCCACTATTTTCTGAAAGAATTCGGTTCACAGCTTGCGCCCATGCGTCCGGTGATCCCCGAACATATCAATGCCCAAATAGATTTACAGTATGCTGTGCGGGTAAATGGCAATGCCGGATTTTTATTCGGCGCTAACTATTACCACGGAACCCGGAAGCAAACGCAAAAAAATGTTCAATTTGAAATTCAATTCCCCGATGAATTACTTAAATTCCCACAACAGGCAATCGACATCCCGGATAGCTGCATCTACATCTGGCCTATAAATTTTCAGATAGACCGGATACTGTTGAAATATGCCACTGCCCAACCGTTGTGCCGGATCGAGCACGCGGATCGTGTGGATTGGTTCTTTATCCAAAACCGTGGCGTTTCGCCGGAGTTCTGCTTTGCGCCTGCTGGCATCAAATCAATCGAATCGACGAGTGGTAAAATTGAGAAGCAATCGGACCGTTATATTGTTTCGAAGATGGAGCCGGGAATAGAGCGCCCGATTGAAATTACAAATACTCAGGACGAAAAGCAACGGATTGTTGTGCTCTCGTATGAACAGTCCGCACACATGTGGCTGTTGGACATTGATGGTGAAAAATCACTGTTTCTATCCAATTCAAATATGTACATAAACGATGGCAAAATTCATCTTTATGGGCCGTACCCATCGATTACGCTGACGTCACTCGGTGGTAACGCTGACATAATAACCGATGCGACTCCTGTACAAATTGGCGGTTACGCGAGCTACCAATTTGATCTTCCCCAAAAGGATGTTAATATTACGCTCAGAAAACGGTCGCTATTTGAAGACGCACAAACAATCTCCGCATCACTGGAAATGGTGGATAACCGTAAGCAGTTGTTCCACAAGATGGTTATCAAGGAATTTAGCGCCGGTAATCCATCGCCTATTAAAGCAGCGACGTTATACGTGTTCCCGGAAATCCCGTGCAACCTGCGCGTTAATTCCCGATGGGTCAATCAGCCGATCGCATCCGGTAAACTCAATCAACTCGATTTGACCGGTTATGTCGTGAATGGTAATAACACGCTGTTGGTTGATTTTCCATATATTTCGGGAGAGTACGGTTTTGTGGCAAAGTTGGAGATTGATTACTTCAATTCCGATCAGATTGAAATTTTTACGGATCAGTCGTGGCTGACAAAAGAGAAAGATATTATTCCCGCACCCTGGGCCAATGTTAGCGATTTGAGCGTTTCTAAAGTTCTGGGACGCTCCTTTGATGATTTGAATTTCCCATCGCATGAATGGCTGGCAACTGTTCCCCAACATCCGCTGACTGGATCGAATCACCTTTATCTGCACGTCAGTTATATCGGCGATAAAAGCCGCTGCCGATTGGGCTATCGTTTGATTTCGGATAATTTCAACAACGGCACGCCCTGGTTGATTGAATTGAGTCGTTTTGGCGCCCAAATTGAAGGACAGCAATTGGAGTTTGAACTTAAGCCGCTTCCGGCAAACGCGCCAATTTATTTTGAACGTGCACCAAAGCCGGATGAAATTAACAAAGTCAGCATCACTAATATAGCAGTCGTTCCTGAATATTCGATTGACCTGGCATTGAAAAAGTAAGTATTGTTGTAACTCATCTTTCAGAAGTATATGGCCTAATTTTGCTACTCCAAAATATCGGGTACACATTCTATAAATTGGGCATAACAACATCATAAGGAAATTCAAATGCAAAACGAATGTATTGATGGATCGATAGGACGGCAACTCGAAATATTGGGATATACATTTGGTAAAAGCTCGTCCGACAAAAGGGAAGTGTACAAACAGCATATTTAGGCTTGTAAATATTGTTCACAACGATCGTTAAAATATCAATCAAAAAGAAGACTAAAAGGATTAGTAAATATTTGGGGCGGATGTGGATTAATTGTGGTTGCGCCATTTATTCCATTACCAGGCTCAATAATACTTTTCCCCGTAGAAGGATGTGTTTTGTTGGTGATGGGAATTTGGCGTTTAATTTCGGGCAAAGATGAAAATTCATTTGCACTTTCAATATTTTTGAAATTACTACGTAGTGGAATCTAATGCAATGAAGCACGGCCTGGGAAATTCGAAAACAACTTTCCAATTCATATATATTTCGAGAAGGCTAATTGGGTCTATTATCGAAATTGCAAAATCTCAAGGTACAAAATGAAAGAGATATATCATTATTCCAGCGTTGTTTCGTTCATGGAATTGAAAAAGCATAGGAATAACGTTTTTAATTTTGAATGATTATGCACATAACTCTGAGTTATCCACATAATCATTTTACCTCAATCAAATTCCATTATTTCAGACTACAACCATTAAAGCGGAAATCCCAAATATCGCTTATTCCCATGGTCATGTCGCTACGGTCAAAAACTTTAATTGCCATCATTGGCCCATTGCTGCCGCTTCTAATTCTTATTTCAATTCGTAGTTTTATTGTCCTGCAAAATCGTTAGAATCAGGAATTCGATGATTTCAGGAAACGGGTCGAAATGTCGGTGCAGAATTCAATTCAAATCGTCGATACCGGTTATTTGGCTGTCGAAAATTTGATTGAAAAACGATTGTGTGATAATGGAACATTTGCGGCGCTATGTCAGGCATATGAAGACGCAGGTGAAAATATTGATAGAATTGATTTAGTAAAACTGATTTCCTCATTTGAACCATCGCTCCATATTGTGCATATCCGAATTGTGGATTCGACAACCACAATCGTTCACTCCAACAACAAACAGTCTATTGGTGCTCAATTTTCAATGCTTGGCGAAAAAGTGAAGGGACAAATTGAGCAGGCGCTCCAGGATTCGACAATTTGGCGAACACGGACGCGACGCAACGTTGAAGCCAGACGATTATCCATCTACTACTTCATCCCAACAAAGGATCATAAATATCTGTGCAGATTGAAATAAATCCTAAATTTGTCGAAGACATTGTGAATACGCTCGATCTCTCCAATCTGGCGAAGCGTTTAAACGGGACGAATCCGTTTTGGAACGTATCCTGATGTACAATGATATTGGATCACTGATTGGTTCGATTAAGAAGCACTATTAATCGATACCGGAAATTCACTGTTTTCCACACATGCTGAATCAGGTTTTTATGGTGTTACTAAAGCGGGCTATTTCTTCAATTCAAACAGATGGCGTCATTTCGATTGCCACCGCGGCACAAGATTCCACGGTAGAGATCAAAATAGCTGATTCCGGTGAGCCCATTCCTGCGGATGAGCTGGAACATCTTTTTGACATCAGCCTGGAATCGGGCCACGACCTAGTGCAGTCTGAAATGAGTTATTATAGCATCAATTGCATCATAAAACGCCAAAACGGTAGCATTGATGTTGCTAGCAATCCGAATACAGGGACGACATTTACGATTAATTGCTGGTTCAATCAAATCCCAATTATCAATTTGCCGGGACGTAGGCATTTACAGCGATGATGAGCTTCCCGCGCGTTTTTTGCGCGGGTTAGTTCAATCATTATTTAGGCCGCATCCCTTTAGCAGAGAC